>JBOFLR010000617.1:0-1547 GCA_051657965.1 Dermatophilaceae bacterium | reverse complement strand
CCGACGGCGAACAGCAGGTACCGCTGGTCGATCGTCGTCGTCGCGGCGGCGGGCACGCGCCAGCCGCCGGCGTGGTCGGTGAGCACCGACCGGAGCACCCTCGCCCCGAGGTCCGGCGGACCGTGCCGCAGCACCCCGCCGGACCCCACCACCAGCCGCACGTCGGCCAGTGCACGCGGTCGCTCCGACGGGTGCGGCGACCGTCCGTGCCGACGCACCGCCACCGTCGCGGCCACCCCGGCCAGCTCCTCCTCGGCCGCCCAGTCGGTGGGGGATGACGCGAGCGTGCCGGGGTGGGCCGCGACCCGGCCCGCCCACGTCCGCGTGCGGTCGGCGAGCGTCATCCGTTCCCGCTCGGCGGCCTCGACGACGCCCTCGGCGTTCCACCGCATGCCGAGGTCGGCCTCGACCGTGCGCGCGTGCCAGAGCGTGCCGACGACGTCGCGGGCGATGGCGGCGTCCTCCCCCCGCGGAGTGAGAACCGAGTAGACGTCGGTCGTGGCGCCGCCGACGTCGACGACGAGCACGTCGCCGCTCACGGCGCCGGCGAGCACCTCGACGCCGCGGAGCACCGCGTCGGGCGTCGCCGCCCGCACCAGCTGCGCGAACCCCCGCCCCCGCGAGAGTCCCTTGCCACCGATGACGTGCCGCAGGAACACCTCCCGGATGGCGGCCCGCGCGCCGTCCGGCGCGACGACCCCGATCCGCGGCAGCACGTTGGAGGTGACGACGACGCGGCGCCCGGTGGCCGCCAGGATGTCACCGACCTCGGCTGCCGCCTCGACATTGCCCGCGACCACCACGGGTGCGGCGATACGCGCTCGTGCCAGTCGAACCGCGTTGTGTTGCAGCACATCCGAGTTGCCACCGTCGGTGCCGCCGCAGAGCAGCACGACATCAGGGGATGACGCCCGCAGACTCCGCACGTCGGTGCCGGTGAGCGGGCCGCTCGCGACGTGCACCACCTTCGCCCCCGCCGACAGCCCGACCCGGTGGCCGGCCTCGGCGGTCACCTCGCGCTCGTAGCCGACGACGGCGAGCCGCAGCCCGCCACCGGCGCTGGAGCAGACGAGCACCTCGCCCGGCTCGCCGTGGCCGGCCGCCAGTGCCGCCCGCACGGCGTCGACGCCGTCCATGACGTCGGCCTCGATCGTCGTGGGATGGCTCGCCGCGCCGAGCACCTCCCCGCGACCGGCGTCGACGAGCACCGCCTTGGTGAACGTCGACCCGACATCGACGCACAGCACGGACGACGACGCGGCCGGGCCGGTCACAGGACGCGGACCTGCGCCCCGTGACCCGTCGAGCGCGCCCCAGCGGCGCTGTCGACGACGATCACGCGCGACCGCGACGCAGGTCGTCGTCTCGCTCGCCTCGAGCGCTCGTGACGACGTCGACCGCCGATGCCGTCGCGCGCTCGGTGCGCCCGGCGGCCCGCTGCAGCACCTCGGCGACTGTCGGGCGGGCGATCTCGCGATCGAGCAGGTCGAGCAGGTAGGCGTTGAGCGACTGACCACGAGCCGCCGCGCGTGCTCTGAGACCACGCC
>JBOFLR010000616.1:0-19830 GCA_051657965.1 Dermatophilaceae bacterium | reverse complement strand
TCGGAGTCGGTGGTGCGCCAGTTCGAGAACGCGGCCCGGACCGCCGGAGTGCCGTCGAGCTCGGTCGGCGTGAGGTAGGTGTCGCCGGTCTCCCGTACCGCCTGGAGGAACGCCGCGACCCGGGCCGAGGTCGGTTCCCCGGCGAGGGTGAAGCACACGACGTTGAGCCGCACCGGTGCGAGCAACCGGAATTCGGGGTCGTCGTCGACCAGGTCTCCGAGCCGACGCGCGGCGCGCACGTTCCGTTCGACGATCTCGCGGTGGCCCGCTCGTCCGTATGCCTGGAGGGTGAACCAGGTGGGCAGCGCCCGGACGCGGCGCGAGTTCTCCGGGGTGAGGTGGATCGGGGGCGGGTCGTCGAGGTCGAGGGCTCCGAGGTACGCGGCGCTGTTCTGGAACACCTCGGCCTGCAGCCGCGGATGCCGGGTGAGCTGCACGCCGGAGTCGTACGGGACGTTCAGCCACTTGTGCGCGTCGACCGTCACCGTGTCGGCGGCCGAGAGCCCCGCCACGAGAGGTGCGAAGTCGGGGGACAGCGCGGCAAAGCCCCCGAACGCGGCGTCGACGTGCAGGAAGAACCCGTACTGCTCCTTGAGCTCGGCGACCGCGGCGAGGTCGTCGAAGTCGACGGTGTTGACCGTGCCGGCGTTGGCCACCACGACACAGGGCGTGCCGGTGCGGTCCTCGAGCGCCGAGCGCAACGCCGCGACGTCGACCGCCTCGCGGCCGGGCAGGGTCGGCAGCCGGGTGAGGCTGCGCCGTCCCATCCCGAGCATCGCGAGCGCCTTGCCGATGCTCGAGTGCGCCGTACCGGAGAGCACCGGAACCGGAGGGAGCGTGTGCAGGCCGTCACGCGCTGCATCCACGCCGTGCTGGGCAGCGGCCCACTGCCGGGCCTGGGCCAACGACACGAACGACGACATGGTGGCGCCGGTGACGAACCGGCCCGAGAACCCGTCGCCGAGCCCGAGCAGCTCGGCGAGCATGCCGACCGTCTCGAGCTCCAGGGCGTCGATGCCCGACGACAGCTCGTCGGACGCGTTCTGGTCGATCGCCGACGTCAGCCAGTCGCCGGCGAGCGCTGCGGGCGTGGAGCCTCCGGTCACGAAGGCGAGGTAACGCGGCCCCGCGCTGCCGGAGAGGTGCGGCATCCACCGGGTCCTGAACCGGTCGAGGGTGCCGTCGAAGCCGGCGCCCTCGTCGGGTGGCGACGGGTCGGGCGTGACCGACGGGTCGGCGACCACCGGCCGGTCGTGCAGGGTGCCGAGAAACCGCACGGCCTCCTCGAGCGTGGAGCCGAGCAGATCGGGAAGCCGGTCGAGATCGTGACGCAACCGGTGGTCCATGGAGCTCGCGTCGCTGTCGCCGCCGAGAGGGTTCATGCCCCCAATCATCAGGGGTCGCGATGGGCGAGCCAGCGGCTCGGCGAACTTCGCACCACCACGAGGTCACGGTTGGGCCACAGCCAGGCGGGTTCGGCGCAGGCCCGAATACAGTCCTGTGGGGCGCCGCCCGGGTGCCGCGGGACCGACGAGACGGGAGGTGCGGCGATGCCGGTACGGCGGTGGATGACGGCAGGTGCCGGAGTCGCGTTGGTCGTCGCCAGTGCGCTCGTCGCCAGCCGGCCCGCGGTCGCCGAGGAAGGCCTGCAGACCGAGGCCACCAGCCGCTACGTCCTCGACGCGAAGCGCACCACCGTGCGCGCCACGGTGACCGTCGAGCTCGAGAACGTCACGCCCAGCCGCAGTACGTCATCCGGTGTCGTCTTCTATTACTTCGACAGCTACACCGTGCCGGTCCCCGCCGGTGCCACCAATCTGCGCGCGCGCAGCGGCGAGCGCAGTCTCGAGGTGTCGCTTCGCCGCACCGACGACCCCAGCACGCGACTGGCGCGCATCTCCTTCCCCCGGCTGACCTACGGCCAGCGTCGCACGGTGGTGCTCACCTTCGACGCTGCCGGTGCCGTCCCGCGGTCGAGCGACGGCACCCGGGTCGGCCCCGGCTACGCCACGTTCGCGGTCCACGGGTTCGGTGACACCGGACGCAACCGGGTCGAGATCGTCGCCCCCTCGTCGATGAGGTTCGACAGCACCCGGGACGACTTCACCAGCACGAAGTCCGGGAGCACCACCACTCATGTGCTCACCGCTGTCGACGACGGCGGCGGATCGTGGGCGGTGGTCTCGCTCCGTGACCCCGCACAGGTCGAGGAGCGCCCGGTCTCGGTGTCCGACACCAAGGTCCTCCTGGTCGGCTACCCCGACGACCGGAAGTGGCTCGACTTCGTGGGCGGCACGGTGAAGACCGGCATCCCGGCGTTGGAGAAGCTGGTCGGTACGCCGTGGCCCGGCGGTCTGCAGCGCATCCGGGAGGACCCCACGCCGTCGGTGCGCGGCTACGACGGCTGGTTCGACCCGAGCGGGAACGAGATCGTCGTCGGCGAGGCCCTCGACGACGACCTGCTCCTGCACGAGCTCTCCCACGCCTGGGTGAACAGCGACCGCTTCGCCGGCCGTTGGATGTACGAGGGGTTGGCGCAGCTGCTCGCCGAGCGGGCGGTGACCTCCACCGGTGGTGAGGTGGCCGAACGTCGTCCGGTGTCGCGCGAGGCCGAGGGCGCGGTGCCGCTCGTCGACTGGGACGGCTCGGCCGAGGACCGCTCCGGCGAGGCCGACAGCTACGGTTACCCGGCCTCGCTCGCCGCGATGTCGGCACTCCTCGACGAGGCGGATGACGACCGGCTGGCCGCCGTGATGCGCAGCGCACTCGCCGGCGAGAGCGCGTACGACGCACCGGGGAGCCGGGGCGGCGCACGGACGACCTGGCAGCGTCTTCTCGATCTCGCGGAGGTGCGAGGTGGGGTGACCGATGGTGAGCAGGTGTACCGCACCTGGGTGGTCGACGCCGAGGGGCAGACCCAGCTCGCGGCTCGCGGGAAGGCTCGAGCGGCGTATGCGGCGGTCGACAAGGCCGACGGAGCGTGGCTGCCGCCGCAGGGTCTGCGCGACGCGATGGCCGACTGGTCCTTCGATCGCGCCGAGCGGGTCCGTGCCGCCGTCGCCGGGCTGGGTGCGCCGGCCCAGCGCGTGCAGGCGTCGGCCCAGCGGTCCGGTGTCGAGGTGCCGGCGTCGGTGCGCACCGCGTACGAGCAGGCCGACGACCAGGCCGAGTTCACCGCTCTGGCCGCCGCACTGCCCCGTACGGCCGCCGCCGTCGATGTCGTCGGCGGTGCCCGCGCCGATGCCCGGTCCGACCGCGACCCGGTGAGCGCGCTCGGTGCGCTCGTCCTCGCGGTCGACACCCAGGCGGCCGAGGCGCAGGCGCTCCTCGCCGATGGTGACGTCGACGCCGCTGTCGCGCGGGCGTCATCCGCCAGCGACCGGGCCGGGCTCGCACTGCCGATCGGCATCGGGGTCACTCTGCTGGTCTCGGCGATCCTCGGTGTCGTGGCGGCGATCGCCCGGGTGTCGTGGCGGCGCCGGTCACAGCAGGCGCAGCATGCGGGTGTTGCCGAGGGTGTTGGGTTTGACCCGCTCGAGGTCGAGGAACTCGGCCACCCCCTCGTCGTAGGAGCGCAGCAGCTCGGCGTAGACCGCCGGCTCGACGGCCTGGCCCTCGATCGGCGTGAATCCGTGCCGGGCGAAGAACGAGGTCTCGAAGGTGAGGCAGAACAGCCGCGCGAGCCCGAGGCTCCGCGCCCGCTCGACGAGCTGGTCGAGCACCGCCGAGCCGACACCGCGCCCGAGCGCTGACCTCTCGACCGCGAGCGTGCGTACCTCGCCCAGGTCCTCCCACATGACGTGCAGTGCGCCGCATCCCACCACGCGGTCGCCCTCCTCCGCGACGAGGAACTCCTGAACCGTCTCGTAGTAGGCGACGGCCTCCTTGCTGATCAGCACCCGGGATGCCGCGAGCGGGGCCACCAGCTCGCGGATGGCGCGAACGTCGCCCGTGCGCGCCGGTCGCACGACCAGGTCTGTCGAGCTCATCGTCGTTCTCCTGTCCTGTTCACACCGCGATGGCCGTGAGCAGCGAGACGAGGAGCGCGAGGATCACCGTGTCGAACACGAAGGCGACCAGCGTGTACCAGCGGACCGTGCGCCGCATGCGGGTCGTCGTGGGGGCCGCGTCGGACGTCGCTGGCACGGCGGTCGCGACGGGCCAGGGCGGGAAGCATGTCGGGCAGCCTAGACGTGCCGCGACCGGCGGCGGCCCGCCATCGCAGGGGTGATGACGGGCCGCGCGGTGCGAGCTGCCCCGGAGGCTTCTCGCTGGCACAAGTGTGTAGCCGGTCGGGGCGCCGTGGGGTAAAGGGACGTTCAGGATTCCGCCATCGTTCCTGCGCAGCGAGGGCCCCGGCCAGTTCGGCCGGGGCCCTCGACGAGACGACGTCTGCGATCAGCCGTCGGACACCTCGGCGGCAGCAGCGACCACGGGCAGCTCGATCGAGCGCGTGTGCGGAGTGCCGGTGAACGTGAAGGTGCTGTCCTTCGTCTCTCCGGTGGCGTCGACCAGGACGATCTCGCCGGACTTCAGCTCGCCGAACAGGATCTTCTCGGAGAGCATGTCCTCGATCTCACGCTGGATGGTGCGGCGCAGCGGCCGGGCACCGAGCACCGGGTCGTAGCCCTTGGTCGCCAGCAGGCTCTTCGCCGCGGGCGTGAGCTCGATGCCCATGTCCTTGTCCTTGAGCCGCTTGTCGAGCTTGGCGATCTCGAGGTCGACGATCTGGACGATCTCGGCCTGGGTCAGCTGCGGGAAGACGATCGTGTCGTCGACCCGGTTGAGGAACTCCGGACGGAAGTGCTGCTTGAGCTCGTCGATGACCTTGTTCTTCATCCGGTCGTAGTCGGAACGGGTATCGGGCCCGGCCGAGAAGCCGAGCGAGCCCTTGGAGATGTCCCGGGTGCCGAGGTTGGTCGTCATGATGATGACGGTGTTCTTGAAGTCGACCATCCGGCCCTGCGAGTCGGTGAGCCGGCCGTCCTCGAGCACCTGCAGCAGGCTGTTGAAGATCTCGGGGTGGGCCTTCTCGACCTCGTCGAAGAGCACGACCGAGAACGGCTTACGACGCACCTTCTCGGTGAGCTGGCCGCCCTCCTCGTACCCGACGTAGCCGGGCGGGGAGCCGAACAGCCGCGAGACGGTGTGCTTCTCGCTGTACTCGGACATGTCGAGCTGGATGAGGCTGTCCTCGTCGCCGAAGAGGAACTCGGCGAGGGTCTTGGCCAGCTCGGTCTTGCCGACACCGGTGGGGCCGGCGAAGATGAACGACCCGCCGGGGCGGCGCGGGTCCTTCAGGCCGGCCCGGGTGCGCCGGATGGCCTGGGAGAGCGCCTTGATGGCGTCGTCCATGCCGACGACCCGCTTGTGCAGCTCGTCCTCCATGTGCAGCAGCCGGCTGGACTCCTCCTCGGTGAGCTTGAACACCGGGATGCCGGTGGAGGCGGCGAGTACCTCGGCGATGAGCTCCTCGTCGACCTCGGCGATGACGTCCATGTCACCGGACTTCCACTCCGCCTCACGGCGGGCCTTCTCGGCGCGCAGCTTCTTCTCGTCGTCGCGCAACGATGCGGCCTTCTCGAAGTCCTGGCCGTCGATGGCGGACTCCTTCTCGCGCACCGCCACCGCGATCCGCTCGTCGAGCTCGCGCAGGTCCGGCGGCGCCGTCATCCGGCGGATGCGCAAGCGCGCGCCTGCCTCGTCGATGAGGTCGATCGCCTTGTCCGGGAGGAAGCGGTCGTTGACGTAGCGGTCGGCCATGTTGGCGGCTGCGACCAGTGCGCCGTCGGTGATGGAGACGCGGTGGTGCGCCTCGTAGCGGTCGCGCAGCCCCTTGAGGATCTCGATGGCGTGCGCGAGCGTCGGCTCGGCGACCTGGATCGGCTGGAAGCGGCGTTCGAGGGCGGCGTCCTTCTCGATGTGCTTGCGGTACTCGTCGAGAGTCGTGGCCCCGATGACCTGGAGCTCGCCGCGAGCGAGCATCGGCTTGAGGATGGAGGCCGCGTCGATGGCGCCCTCGGCGGCACCTGCCCCGACGAGGGTGTGGATCTCGTCGATGAACAGCACGATGTCGCCGCGGGTACGGATCTCCTTGAGCACCTTCTTCAGGCGCTCCTCGAAGTCGCCGCGGTAGCGGCTGCCGGCGACGAGCGCGCCGAGGTCGAGGGTGTAGAGCTGCTTGTCCTTCAGGGTCTCGGGGACCTCACCCTTGACGATGTCCTGGGCGAGCCCCTCGACGACCGCGGTCTTGCCCACGCCGGGCTCACCGATGAGCACCGGGTTGTTCTTCGTGCGGCGGGACAGCACCTGCATGACCCGCTCGATCTCCTTCCCGCGGCCGATGACGGGGTCGAGCTTGCCCTCACGAGCGCCCTGGGTGAGGTTGCGGCCGAACTGGTCGAGCACGAGCGAGCCGGCGGGTGTGCCCTCCGCCGGGCCCGCGCTGGGGCCGGCGCCCTGGGCCGCGCCCTCCTTGCCGCCCTGGTAGCCCGAGATCAGCTGGATGACCTGCTGACGCACCCGGGAGAGGTCGGCTCCGAGCTTGACCAGCACCTGGGCGGCGACGCCCTCGCCCTCGCGGATGAGACCGAGCAGGATGTGCTCGGTGCCGATGTAGTTGTGGCCGAGCTGGAGAGCTTCGCGCAGGCTGAGTTCGAGCACCTTCTTCGCGCGGGGGGTGAACGGGATGTGGCCGGTGGGCGCCTGCTGGCCCTGGCCGATGATCTCCTGCACCTGCTCGCGCACGGCCTCCAGGGAGATGCCAAGGCTCTCGAGAGCCTTGCTCGCGACCCCTTCGCCCTCGTGGATGAGGCCGAGGAGGATGTGCTCGGTGCCGATGTAGTTGTGGTTGAGGCCGCGCGCCTCCTCCTGCGCGAGCACGACCACGCGGCGGGCCCGGTCGGTGAACCTCTCGAACATGGTGCCTTCTCCTGACGTCGTGTCCCCTCGATGCTAGTCGCGCCACCTGGATGCGACCCGCCCGATGACCACGGACGGGCGTCCCGGGGATGGGTGGTGCTCCGTACGGTGCGTGCAACGTGAGCCCGGTGCGCGGGTGTTCCGCCGGTTGTCGAGGGTTGACACGTGTTCGCTCACGGCTGACCGTCCGGATGCAGCAACTCTTGGTCGCCGGCGCGTGCGGACAGGCCGAACCGACGCGACTTGGTGTGTGGGTAGCCATACCTAGGGGGTCCAGGCCGTAACGCCGATCTTCACTGCGCCCAGTTGCCGGAGTGCGGCGCGCATGTTGGCGTGGGGAGTGGCGCGCACCAGTATCTCGACCAACGGTGCGGCTTACACCATTACCAAAGGAGACACATGATGAAGAAGACCATGACGACATTCGCATCGGTTCTGCTCGGAGCGTCAGCTCTGGTAGGGCTGGCCCCGTCGGCGAATGCCGCCGGACCTATCGACTTGTGCAAGGTGGACCCGTTCAGTGGTCAGATCAACTACTGCTCAGGTACCACCTATGGGTTGTACAGCTCGTGCCAGCGCGAGGCCGACCGTAAGAACAACGACCCAGCGCTTCGCGGGCCTGGTTGGGGCCTCTGGGCGTGTGATGAGGACTACCGCGACTGACGAACTCGCCACGGTTGGGCCAACCGGACAACGGGGGGCTACTCGGTACTGCCAGGCCGAGTGGCGCCCCGTTGGCGGTCGGCCGCTCCCGCTCGAGTCGCAGAGGTCGGGCGCAGTGACCCGAACCCGTGAACGGGTCGAGACGACGGCCAGAGGACGACGCGGGCATCGGACTCGAGCCGGTTGATGGGCACCAGCATGCTGCCGGGAGTTGCCCACCGTTCTCGGTGGCTGACGACCAGATCGAGAACGGTGTAGGCGTCCGTGAGGGGTGCCGCAGTTCGAGATCCCTGCGTCCGCGGTCACCATGCTGCTCGCGCCGGTGAATTGGCAGACCGAGCTGACCGGACCGCTGTCGACCCGGTTGTACGTGAGCTCGACGACGACCGACGCCGACCTGTTCGTGACGCTTCGCGCCTTCGACCCGCAGGGCGAGGAGGTGACGTTCGGGGGAGCGAACGACCCGGCTGTGCCGATCAGCCAGGGATGGTTGCGGCTCTCGCACCGCGAGCTGGACGCGGCGCGCTCCACACCCGGACGTCCGGTGCACCAGCACCGCTCGCCACGACCGGTCCGTCCGGGTGAGGTGTACCCGGTCGACGTCGAGGTGTGGCCCACGAGCGTGGTCCTCCCGAAGGGCTACACCCTCGCCCTCACGGTCGGCGGCGCCGACTTCGCGCGTGGCGAAGGCGGCCCCATGAGCGGATCCGGGCCCTTCCTGCACACCGACCCCCAGGACCGGCCGGCCGAGGTGTTCGGCGGCCGGACGACGATTCACACCGGTGCCGCGACGCCGTCGTCGTTGCTGCTCCCGGTGGTCGACCGGAGCTGACCGGTCACCTGGCGCATCCCACCGCACCGGATGCCGGTGACCTCCTCGGTCTACCGCCATCCGGTGCGGTGGCGTGTCGCGACCGGCTCGGCCGGCCGTGCCGCCACGAGTCGTCGCGGTCAGTCCTCGTCGGCCTAGGCCAGCGGTACCTGCGGTGCCGCTGCGTCGCCGACGTTGAGCGCGACGCGAGACCCCGGTGGCAGGGACTCGACGAGGCGCTGACGGGCCAGTGCCGGGTGGGCGAGGTAGATCGCTGCGCCGCTTCCCTCCGGGAGCCGCCGCCGATCATGGCGTACGGATGACGGGCCGCGCCACCGCTTTGTGTGGTGACGGTTCGACGGCGACGTGCACACGTCATCCGTGCCGGCTCCCGACCGGGCAGCTCGAGCCCGCGAGCCCGTCGGTCAGAGGTCGGCGAGCACCGAGGCGAGGAGGCCGTCGACCTCCTTCTCGGTGACACCCTGATAGGTGCTGCCTCCGGTGACGTCGGCCAGCTTCTTCAACGTGGCCACGTCGACGGCCTCGCCGTAGCCGAGGGTGACGATGCGCACCGGCCGGCTGCCGTCGTAACGCAACCGCAGCTGATCGATGGTTCGCTCGAGCGTCAGCTCTCCTGCCGGGTGATCGTTCTTGCCGTCGGTGACCACGACGACGACGTTGAGGCGCCCGTAGGCGAACGCACTCTGCGCCTCGGTGTAGCTGTCGAGCACCGCCTGGTAGAGCGGGGTATCGCCCCCGCGCACCGGTGCGAGCTGCGGCAGCGCGTCGAGCAGTCTCGTGCGCTGGTTGGCCGCTCCGCTCCCCGAGGACAGCCGTCCCAGTGGCACCAGCTCGCGGTCGTCGACCGCATCACCGCGGGTGGTGAAGGCACGCAGGCCGAAGTCGCTGTCGGGCGAGCCGTTGGTGATGACGCGTCGGATCGACCGGATGGCGAGCTGTGACTTCGCCGTGCTGCCGCCGGGAAGGGCTTGGCGCATCGAGCCCGACCGGTCGACGACCAGCGTCATCCGAAGTCGCCGACCGCTGATCGACCATGCTTCCTGGGCGCGCGTGATCGCGGCTGCCGGCGGTGACGCGGACGGCTTGGCCGCCTCACCGCGCACGCCCTCGGTCTCACGGAATCGTTGCGGTAGCGCACCGTTGGCCGGCCGCAGCCCCGCGGTGGCGAGCGCCTCGAGCGAGGCGTCGGAGCGGATCAGATGTCTGGTCAGGACGTCGAAGGCGACGCCACGAGCACGTTCGTCACCGCCGGAGAGCAACGCCGCGGGAAAGTCGAGCACCCCGGTCAGCTCCGGGTCGTACGACGCGACCACCCGGCCCTTGCCACCGCCGGCCTGCAGCCGCAGGACGTCGGCCTCGGAGGTGGGAATGGCGTCGACGATGTCGTCGACGACCAGCTGGGCCGGTGACACGGAGCCCGTCGAGATCGACAGCCGGCTGCTGAGGGCGGCGACCGACTGCGTATCGGCCTCCGACCCGCCGAGAGCTGCGAAGAGCCCGTAGACAGCGGCACTGTCGGTGCGGGGGTCGCCGGTCCCGCTGCGGGTCTTCTCGCCGTCGGCGGCGAGCCGCGACCAGTCGGCCGGGGTCGCCGGCCAGCCCGAGGCACGCGCCTTCTCGGCGTCGAGCGCGACGACCACCGGACTGGTGGCGATCGACACCCCGGTCTGTGGCAGCTGCCGGGCGCCGATGCCCGACGCGCGCGCGGTGTCGAGCCACATCCGCGAGTCGGGGATCCACACGTCCGGAGGCTTGGTCGACAGCCCCCACCCCGACTGGCGGGCCAGAGCTGCTGCGATCTCCCCCGACGGCACGCTGGAGAGCTCGACGCTGACGCAGCTGCTGTCGAGCGAGCGCACCGCGGTGTCGACGGCGGAGGAGACGGCCGGGTCGGCCACGACCCGCAGCGGGGTGCTGCGTTCGCAGGAGGGGCCCGCCTCGTCGGTGCCGGAGCCGTCGCGCAGCACCGCCCAGAGACCGATCGCCAACACCAGCGCGACCGCCGCGACCAGTGCGACCTTCGGGACGAGCCGGCCGCGTCGGAGACGTCGAAGTCGGGGGCGTCGTCGGGTGGCGGCGTGGCGCCCGTGGCGAGCCCTGGTGCGCGGTTCCGTGATCGTGTCGTCGGTCATCGAGGTTCCTCGGAGTGAGCCCGGCGGGCGTGGCAGCCGATCGACGCGCGGTGCGCCGGCGTCATCCGGCCACCTTGGCGAAGGCGGCTCGCAACTCGTCCGAGCCGGCCGCGGCCGGAAGCTGGTAGGCGCGATCGAGCACCGTGGAGTCGGGGAAGATCAGTGGGCTGTTCGCGAGGTCGGGGTCGATCTCCTGCATCGCGTCACGAGCGCCCTCGACGGGACAGATGTAGTTGACCCAGGCGGCCAGCTTCGCCGCGACCTGCGGCTGGTAGTAGTACTCGACCAGCTGCGTGACCAGCGTCGAGCGGGTCGAGGCCACGGGCACGAGGAGGTTGTCGGCCCAGATCATCAGGCCCTCCTCCGGGACGACGAACTTGAGGTACGGGTTGTCGGCCTGTGCCTGGAGCACGTCGCCCGACCAGGCGATGCTGGCGACGAGCCGTCCGGAGGTGAGCTCGTCGACGAAGTCGTTGCCGTAGAACCCCTGGATCTGGCCGCGCTTCTTCTCGTCGCCGAGGAAGCCGATCGCCGCCTCTACGTCGCCGGGCGTGGCGGTCGCGGCATCCTTGCCCTGACCGAGCAGGGTCATGCCGATCGCGTCGTCGTACTCGGAGAGGATGCCGAGGCGACCCTTGAGGTCGGACCGCGTGAAGATCTCGCCGACCGAGGTGATGGCGCGTTCGACCCGCCGGGCGTCGTAGGCGATCCCGGTGAGGCCGGCCTGCCAGGGGATCGAGAGCTTCTGGTCGGGGTCCCACTCGGGGCGGGCGAGCGCCGGGATGACGGTCGCGCCGTCGACCGGACCGAACGGCCGGAACAGGCCCTGCCGGGCCAGCTTGGCGGCCATCCACGTGGTGAGGGTGAGGATGTCGGCCTGGACCGGCCGCTTGCCGACCAGGGCTGCCTCGATGGACTCGACGTACTCGACGTTGTCGTCGATGTCCTCGCGATAGTCGACCTCGATGCCGGTCTTGCTGGTGAAGGCGTCGAGGGTGGGGCTCTTCGACCGGTCCTCGGTGTAGTCCATGTATCCGGGCCAGTTGACCCAGACGAGCGCTTTGTCGGCGGCTGTCGTGGGGGCCGCCGATCGCGTGGCGCTCGCGCTACGGTTCGGAGCCGCCGACTCCTCACCGGTGCACCCGGCCAGGGCCGCCAGGGCGGACAGTGCCGTGCCACCGAGGACGGTGCGTCGACCGACCTGCCTGATGCCCGGGGGACCCGATGTCCCGCGGGCCGCCCCTGCGACCATGCGGCTGAGTCTTCAACGACCGGGCCGCACCGCGCAAGGGCGTGCGCTGGCCGTCGCCTGCCACCGAACGACCTCGTCGGCCCCGTCGGTACCGCGGATTCCGTAGTCGGACGACTCCGGGCGCGCTCACCGGCGGCGTCCCCGCACCGCCGTACAGCCGTTCAGGTCAGGTCGCGCGGGTCGATGCGGCGTAGGCCCGGGATGCCGTCGAAGTCACGATCGGGGGACACGATCGAGTCGAAGCCGGCGCGGATGGCGGTCGCTGCGTGCACCGCGTCGCGGCCGCGGACGTGCCCCTGCGCGACGAGCGTGCGGGAGTCGCGCAGCAGTCCCACGTCGAACGGGTGCCACACGGCGAACGCGTCGACGTCGTCGAAGTCCGCCACCGCGCCCTCGGGGCCGATCCGCCTCAGCCGGTGGAAAAGGAACTCTTGGCCACCCTCCACGCTGAGGTGGAGAAGCATGCGGCCGGAGGCAGCGCCGTCGAGGATGGCGCGGCACGCGGTGCGCAGCGGATGCGAGTCCCCCAATGCGTACAGCAGGACTGAGGGGTCGACGAAGTACGCGTTCACGAACGTGCCAGTTTCTCCTCGAGATGACGCGCGTAGATCTCCTTAAGGTCCGCGGCGGACTCGAAGCCACCACCGTCCGGCACGGCGGTGCGGTCGAGCAGGCGCCTGGCCGCTCGCATGCGGCGCTCGTCGTCGTCATCCGGGAAACGCAGGTCGATCGCCTCACGGATCACGGCCGCGACACTGCGCCCTGACCGGTCTGCTTCGGCGGCGACCCGTGCGTATCGCTCGTGGTCGAGGAGCAGCTGCAGACGACGTTCCATTACCGACATACACATACAGTAACATGTGTAGGTCGGTACTTCTGGGTCACGTGCGGCGCTGGCAGCGGCCACACCAGAAGACGTTCCGGCCGGCGGCTACGCGAGTTCGCACGTGCGCCCCATCGCGCGGGCATGGCATCCCGTCCCGCTTGTAGACCGATGACGAGCGCCCGTCGAGGCGCGGCACCTCACCACGGCGGAGAGCCGCCTCGACCTCGGCCACCTGCTCCGGAGTCGTGACGATCCGGCCGGTGGCGACGCCGAGCGGCATCAGCCGCACCAGGTCGTCCCACACGAGGCGCCAGGAGGCGGGCTTCATCCGCCGCCCCTCGGTGAACGGGGCGAGCCGGTGCCGGAAGAGCACCTCGGACCGGTACACGTTGCCGACGCCGGCGAGCACGGACTGGTCCATGAGCAGCTCGGCGACCGGGCGCGACGAGCGCGAGACGCGCGCCCAGGCGAGATCGGGGTCCGACGCCGGACGCAGCGGATCCGGACCGAGGCGGGCGAGCACGGCATCGACCTGTTCGGGGTTCAGCACCTCGCACTGCGTCGGGCCGCGCAGGTCGGCGACGTGCTCGTCGGTGGCCAGCCGCAGCCGCACCGCCCCGACGGGAGCGACCTCGGCGGTCCACGCCCGCTCGTCGACCGTCCACGAGCCGTACAGGCCGAGGTGCACGTGCAGCCGGCGGTCGCCGTCGAAGTCGGCGAAGAGGTGCTTGCCGTACGACGTCGCCTGGCGCAAGGTGCGCCCACTGAGCTGCGCGGCGCCCTCGGCGAAGCGACCCTGCGGGCTGCTCGCCGTCGGTGCGCTGCCGGCGAACGCACCGTGGAGGTCGCGAGCGAGTCGGTAGAGGGTGTGTCCTTCGGGCACCGGCCCATTGTCGCCGCCCACCTACACTCACCAGGTGGCGGCCACCGAGACGCGTCTCCTGCTGCTCGGTGCGGTGCTGCTCTTCGAGCCGGTCAACGGCTACCAGGTACGCCGCGAGCTGCTGTCCTGGCGGGTCGAGGACTGGGCGCACGTCAACCCCGGCTCGATCTACTCGGGGCTGGCCACGCTCGCCCGGCGGGGGCACCTGCACCGCCACGACCTCGTCGACGGCGGTCGCGAGGTCGCCGTCTACACGAGCACGGATGACGGGCGCGCCGAGTTCGCCCGGCTGTGGGGTCGGGCGGTCGAGGACGTGCGGCTGCTCGACCCGCTGCCGTTCCAGACGGCCATGACCTTGCTCCCCCTCGTCGAGCGGGAGCGTGCGCTCCGGCACCTCCGGGCACGGCAGCGGAACGGGGTGGCCGCCCGCAGAGAGCGTGATGCCGAGAAGGTCGAGGCCGACGTGCTGCCGCCGCACGTCGCCGCGCTCGCCGAGCTGTGGCGGGCGACCGACGCCGAGGAGGCGGCCTGGCTGGACCGTCTCGTGATCCGCATCGAGCGCGGTGACCTGGAGTTCGCCGGCGAGCCGGAGGTGTGGCAGGCGCCCGACGACGACCCGGGCTGGCAGATGGTGCGCGACCAGGAGCGGTACCGGGAGCTGCTGCGCGACGACCGATGAGTCCTTGTCGGCGCCGCGGTCTACCGTCCTGGACGGTTGCACCGGCTTTCGCCGGTCGGGCTTGACCGCTGGTAGTCAATGTTGAATACTCTGTGCGTTCAATCTTGAACATGTCGGTAGGGAGGTCGGGGATGACGAGCATGATCACCGCGCGTGGGCTGGCGCAGACGTTCACCACCCGCAAGGGTCGGGAGAAGAGCGAGGTGCGGGCCGTCGACGGCGTCGACCTCGACATCGCCGAGGGCGAGGTGGTTGGCTTCCTCGGCCCGAACGGCGCCGGCAAGACCACCACGCTGCGCATGCTCGTGACGCTGCTGCGGCCCACCGCCGGCACCGCGACGGTGGCCGGGTACGACGTCGTGCGCGAGTCCGAGCAGGTGCGCCGCAGCATCGGGTACGTCTCGCAGAGCGGGTCGACCGGACAGTTCGCCCGGGCCGGTGACGAGGTCGTCGACCACGGGATGCTCTACGGGATGACGGCGCGCGCGGCCCGCGCCCGCGGCCAGGAGCTCTTCGCGCAGCTCGACCTCGACGGGCTCTGGTCCCGTCAGCCGCGCACCCTCTCCGGCGGGCAGCGCCGCCGCCTCGACATCGTCATGGGGCTGGTGCACGAGCCGACACTGGTGTTCCTCGACGAGCCCACCACGGGGCTCGACCCGCAGGCTCGGGCGAATCTCTGGGAGCACATCCGCGGGCTGCGCGAACACCGCGGCGCCACGGTGTTCCTCACCACCCACTACCTCGACGAGGCAGACGCCCTGAGCGACCGGATCATCGTCATCGACCACGGCCGGATCGTCGCCGCCGACACCAGCGACAACCTCAAGGCGCAGGTGTCCGGCGACCTCGTCGACCTGGAGGTCGCCGACTCCGAGCACGTCACCGTGGCCGCGCGGCAGCTCGAGCGGGTCTGCGACACGGCGCGCGGTAGCAGCTCCTCGATCGAGGTCGACGGCCGCCACGTGCGCGCCCGGGTGCAACGGGCAGGCACGGCCGTCCCCGGGCTGCTCGCTGACCTCAACGCCGCCTCGGTCGAGCTCGAGTCGATCGAGATCATCCGGCCGACGCTCGACGACGTCTTCCTCGCGCTCACCGGCCGGTCGCTACGCGACGCCGAGGCAACGACTCCCGAACCATCCGGGCCACCCGAGACCCCTGTCCCTGCGACCGCCGGCGTCGGTGCCGGCATCGGCCGGGAGGCCTGAGCCATGACCTTTCTCCGCGAGTCCTTCATCGTGTTCCGTCGCCAGCTGCGGATGAACCTGCGCAACCCGGCGTGGGTGCTCATCGGCCTGATGCAGCCGGTGCTCTACCTGTTCCTGTTCGGCCCGCTGCTGGAGCCGATCGCCGGCCAGTTCGGCTACGAGAACTCGTGGACCTGGTTCGTCCCGGGCATGCTGATCCAGCTCGGCATCTTCGGGGCCTTCTTCGCCGGCTTCGGACTCATCTCGGAGTGGCGCGACGGCGTCATCGAGGCGGAGCGGGTCACCCCGGCCAACCGCACCGCGCTGCTGATGGGTCGGCTCTGGCGCGACCTGCTGCAGCTGCTCGTCCAGGCGCTCGTCCTGGTCGGGCTCGGCTACGCCGTCGGGATGACGGCGCCGGCCCGGGGTGTGGTCGCCGGCGTGGTGCTCACGCTGCTCGTCGGCGGGGCGTGCGCGGCGGCATCCAACGCCCTGGCGCTCACCACCAAGTCCGAGGACGTCATGGCGCCGGTCATCAACGTCGTGATGATGCCGGTACTGCTGCTCAGCGGCATCCTGCTGCCGATGACGATCGGCCCGGCGTGGTTGCAGACCGCCAGCGACTGGATGCCGTTCCGGTGGATCACCGACGCGGTGCGGGGGTCCTTCCTCGGCGAGTTCGGCACCGACGCGATGCTCTGGGGCTCGGTGTGGGCAGCGGCACTGTTCCTCCTCGCGCTCTGGTGGGGCACGGCCACCTTCCGTCGCGAGAACACCTGAGCGGCAGCGTCATCCGGCGCCGGTGACCGCCGGTCGCACCTCGTCCTCACCGGGTGTGCGGCGGCCGCCGCGCGGGGCGGCCTGCGTCGGTCGTCCGCCGGATGGTCAGGCGCCCAGCAAGGCGGCCGGGACGACGGCGACCCCGTCCGGCCGGCGGAACGCCCGGGTGCCGGTGGTGAGGACCACGGCGTCGAGCACTCGCTGCCGCTGATCGACGAAGCCGCAGCGCACGACGTTGTCGCCCTACCGTTCGTGCGGCAGGCGCACTACCGTTCGTGCGGTGTTCACACTACCGTTCGTGCGGCAGGCGCACTACCGTTCGTGCAGCACGCGGCCTCCCGTCGGCGGTGTGGACGCTACGAAGCGACCGGCCTGATGACGTCCTGGCACCGGCCGGCCCTGTCGCAACAAGGATCCCGGTAGAGCGACGCGGGATCACGCGCGTGCACGGCCCGACCGGCTGATCACTGGTTGACATCGGTGCAGACCGGTACGCTTCGTCGTCATGCCACAGCCCAGGTTGGTGCAGTCCGCGACTGCCGCCTGGATTCCCACGAGACGACCACCATGGCCCTCCTGATGCCGCCTCGTCACCTCACCGGATGAGCCGCGTACCTGGTCGGAGGACGCGGCATGTGTCGTACGTCGATGCCGGGGTCGCAGGGATGGCGTGGTGGCCCGCCGCGACAGCGGCGGTCCTCTTGGGCTTCTCGCTGGTATCGCTGCTCCCAGGGTCCCCGACCGTTGGTGTCAGCGTGGTCCACGACTCCAAGTACCTCCCGGCGCCGCCACTCGTCGTAACCTTCGTCGTTCTTCTGGTGCAGAGTGCTCCGCTGGCAGCGGTCGTGCGCCAGCCCGTCCCGGCAGCGCTAGTGAGCACCGCTGGCTTCGTCGTCTCAGAGCTGCTCGGCTGTCCACCGGCCGCCGCCGACTTCGCGGTACCGATCTGCGTGTGGGCACTGATGCGTCGTTATCCGGGACAGCGGTCACGGCTGATCCTGCTCCTGGTGGCCACCACCGTGACTGTCGTGCTCGTGACCGCCGGGGGAGAACCGGTCGATCGCTCGGTGGCGCTTGGCGCGGCGCTGCTCGCCACCTTCGTCATCACGCCCCTGGCAGTGTCCGCTCTGTCCAGTCGGCCGCCGGTGGGTGTCGACCGTCCCATAGTCGGGAAGTCACTGACGAGCACCTCACTGACGAAGCGTGAGCACGAGGTACTAGATCTCTTGGGGCACGGACTGACCAACGCGGAGATTGCTGCGCGTCTCTTCGTCAGCAAGGAGACGGTCAAGTCCCACGTGGCGAGCATCCTCCGCAAGCTCGGTGTCGACAACCGTGCGCAAGCAGGACTCATCGCGCACGAACAGCGTGGCAGCGTGGCACCGGTCAGGCATGAATCACCCGGGTGAAAGTGCTCGGATCACCCGAACGGGTGCTGCTGGCCCGGGGGGACTGGCGCTTGCATGGGCTCCTTCCGACTCGAAGGAGACATCGTGCTGCGCACCGCGCGTGACCAGGCCGGACGTCATCCGGTCATGACGTTCCTCGCTTTGGCCCTGATGTTCACGTGGATCTTCCACATCCCGCTGGCGGTCATGTACCTCGCCGGTGCCGTCGATTCCGTCGACGATGTGCTGCTGCCGTTCATCGCCGGCAGTTTCGGACCGCTTGTCGCCGCACTGGCCACCACCGCGCTCGCCTCAGGAACGACCGGCGTGCGAGCATTCGTGGCCGCAATGCTGCGCTGGCGGATCGCTCTTCGGTGGTACGCCGTTGCCGTGTTCCTGCCGTTCGCGATCATCGTCGCGGCGGCGATGATCGCCGGCCGGTCGCCGGAGAACGGGTGGGGGGAGGCACTCACCGTCCTCCCGCTCATGGGGGTCAACGTCATCGCATCGCTGTGGACCGGACCTCTCGGCGAAGAACCGGGATGGCGCGGTTTCGCGCTTCCTCGTCTTCTCCGGTCCAGTGGACCGCTGCGAGCAGTGGTGCTGGTCGGCGGCATGTGGACGGTGTGGCATGCGCCGGCGTTCGTCTTCCCGGACTGGCGAGACGGCATTCCGCTGGCCACTTTCGCGATGGTCTTTCTGATCGACACAATCCTCGTATCCGCGGTGATGCTGTGGCTGTGGTGGTGGACATCGGGAAGCGTCGTGCTCGCCGTCGTGTATCACGCGGCGAGCAACGTCAGCGAGAGCTTCGCGACGGAGACGCTCGGGCTTGAACCGCTCGAACGCTACGGACTGAACATCGCCGGCTACGCCGTCCTGATCACCAGCCTCCTCCTCACCCGCCGCTTTACGCACGGGGCGGGGCCGGACGAGCGGGAAGATCGTCGTGGCGTGCGTACCCAGTAGTCGGGTTCGAGAAGCTGAACAGCGCACAGTCGCCCCGCAGGCCCGGCGTGGCCGGCATGAATGGTCAGCGGAGGAACTCCTCGGGGTCGAACTCGGGCAGCGGGATGATGCGCACCCGCGGCAAGCGAGTGGTGAAGGCTCGCACGTCGTGCTCGAGGTCGAGGTGCTCGACCCCGGGGTGCAGCAGCGCGCCGGCGGTGAACTCGCGGAAGCCGAGCACCGCGACCCGGCGACCGTCTCCGACCAGATCGCCGAGCTGGGTGGCGAAGTCGGCGTCGTGGCTGGCGAGCACGACATCGGCGTCGTCGTGGCCGCGCAGCGCGGCGAGAGTGCGCTGGATGCCGACGTCGACGACCTTCTCGCCGTCGTCGCCGGTGAGTGGCACCGGCCGGTAGCCCATGGCGATGAGCGCCTGCACGAACGGCAGCGGCAGCGTGCCGCTGGTCGCGTTGAGGAAGAACAACGCCGTGACCGGCTGGCCCCAGTGTCGTTCGAGGTGCTGCGTGACTCGCTCCCAGCGCGGCCGCTCCTCGGGCTGCGGGCGCCGACCGAGAAGCGCGTTCCCCAACGTGGCGTCGAGGTTCTCGCCGTCGACGAGGACGAACGTGCGCCGCCCGCCCTCGGTCGGCACCTCAGCTCGCCTTCTTCGTGCTCTTCTTGGCCGCGGTCTTCTTCGCGGTGCGCTTCGTGGCCGGCTTCTCCTCCGCGTGGGCTGACGCCGACGGCGCCTCGCCGCGGGAGGCCTTGGCCTTCTCCACCGACCGGGCCAGCGCGGCGAGCAGGTCGACGACCTCGCCGGAGTCGTCGGCCTCGGCCGGTGGCAGCTGCACCTCGCCGCCTTCCACCTTGGCGCGCACCAGCTCCTTGACGGCGAGCGAGTAGTCGTCCTCGTACTCGCTCGGGTCGTAGTCGCCGGCCAGCTGGTCGATGAGCATCTTGGCCATGTCGAGCTCCTGGGTGGTGGCCTGCTGGTCCTCGTCGATGCGCGCGAAGTCGGCGCCGCGCACCTCGTCGGGCCAGAGCATCGTCTGCATGACGATGACGTCGTCACGCACCCGCAGCACGGCCATCGTCATCCGGGTACGGATGGAGACGGTGACGATCGCCACCCGCTGCTCCGCGACGAGCGCGTCACGGAGGAGGACGTACGGCTTGGTGGCGGACTTGTCGGGCTCGAGGTAATAGCTCTTGTCCAGCCACATCGGGTCGATCTGGTCGGCGGGGACGAACTTCGTGACGCCGATCTCCTTGCTCGTACGCGAGGGGAGGTCGGCGAAGTCCTCGTCGGTGAGCACGACCATGTCGCCGTCCTCGGTCTCGT
>JBOFLR010000615.1:0-1659 GCA_051657965.1 Dermatophilaceae bacterium | reverse complement strand
CAGCGCACGCGGCCGCGCCGCGTCATCCGTGCGGCTGGTCCTGCTCGCTCGGCGAGGCGGTGGAGTCGTCGACGTCGTCCTTGGTCTGCTCGTCGACCGCCGCGCCGAAGTCGTCGCCGTCGACCGGCTCGTCGTCGATCAGGTGGTGTCCCACGGCGTTGAGCACTGCCACGAGCGGCACGGCGACGAGGCCGCCGACGATCCCGGCGAGCACGATCCCGGCGGCGATGGCGAGGATGACGGCGAGCGGATGGATGCGCATCGCCCGGCCGATCAGCAGGGGCTGCAGCAGGTGGCTCTCGATCTGCTGCACGCCGATGACGATGCCCAGCATCACCAGCGCCTCGACCGGGCCGAGCGCGACCAGGGCGAGGAGGATCGCCACCGAGCCCGAGACCAGCGCACCGACCACGGGGATGAAGGCGCCGAAGAACACGATGAGCGCGATGCCGGAGGCGAACGGCACCCCGAGCAGAGCGGCGCCACCGCCGATGCCGATGGCGTCGACCGCGGCGACGAGCACGGTCGCGCGGGTGTACGCCGAGAGCTGGGCCCAGGCGATGACGCCCGAGCTGCCGACCCGTTCGCGGGCGGTGCGAGGGAAGAGGCGGATGACCCAGGTCCAGATGGTGCGGCCGTCGTAGAGGAAGAAGAACAGCGTGAACAGCGCGAGGAAGAACCCGGTGACCGCATGCCCCGCGGTGATGCCGGCGGTGGTGGCGACGTCGGTGAGGTTCGACGCGCTGATCGCGTCGCGGCCGCGGTCGATCCAGTCGTCGACCTGGGAGTCGGTGATGCCGAAGCTGTTCCGGGCCCAGGTGCGGATCTTGTCGATGCCCTGGCTGACCTGGGTGGTGATGTCGTCGAGCTGCGCGACGAGCTGCGTGCCGACGAACGACAGCAGGCCGAGCACGCCACCGATGGTGCCGATGACGGTGACGAGCGCCGCCAGCGCCTTGGGCAGCGCCCGGGCGAGGAAGCGGTAGACCGGCTGGAGCAACGCGGCCAGCAGCAGGGCGACGATGATCGGGATGACGACCTGCGAGAGCAAGCCCAGCACGTACAGCACCAGGTAACCAGCTGCGGCGATGAGCAGGGCCCGCCAGGCCCATTCGCTGGCCGTGCGGACCCCGAGTGGAACCGACCAGGCCGCGGGCCGGCGCGGGTCGCCCGGCGGCAGCGGCTCGGACACGGTGGTCGTGCGCAATACGGTGCGCGGCAGGTCGGTCGGGCCGGCGCGACGAGCCCTGCGGATGTCGTCGAGAAGTCGCCGGCGCATGCCGCTCAGCCTAGGTGCTGGTCGTTGGTCCACGGCCTGGCGTGTACCCGCGTGACTCGAGCCGCACCCGTGCGGGGCTCGCTGGCAGTGTGCGACCGGCGGGCATCCGCGTCCGACGGTCGGGTCGGTTCGCCGGGTGCGGGTCCCAGGTGGTGGAGGGGGGTGGGCGACGTGGAGGGGCCGGCAGGCCGAGGTGGTGGGCTCGGTGGGCCGAGGTGATGGGGTCGGTGTGCGAGCGGCTCGGATCGGTCGTCTTCGGCGATTCGGTCGCGCTGTCGGCGGGCTGTTATCGTTGCTGCCGCACTCGGGGCTGTGGCGCAGTTGGTAGCGCGTCTCGTTCGCAATGAGAAGGCCAGGGGTTCGAATCCCCTCAGCTCCAC
>JBOFLR010000614.1:0-8180 GCA_051657965.1 Dermatophilaceae bacterium | reverse complement strand
GCGCGAGCCGCCGCAGACTTGGAGGGCACCGACATCCGCGGGATCGTCGAGGCGCTCGTGCTGATGTCCGAGCGCAGCCTGCACCGGCTCTTCTCCGCACCGCACGCCAGGGATGCCGAGCGGCGTCTGGTCGAGGTGCTCGAGGTGCTCTGGTTGCGTGGACTCGGGGTGCGCACCACCGGATGACCACTGGTCGACATGTGCCTCTCGGTGCCTCGGCGACCGACCCGTCGCTATTGTCGACATAGCGTTGATTTACTATCGACACTATGTCGACGACGATCGAGCCAAGACCGTGTCATTCGCGGTGGGGCCGGGCGGCCGCCACGGCGTCCACCACCGTTCTGGTCGGTGGAGGTATCCGGTGATGAGAGCGCTGCAGGCCACCCGGCTCACCGCACAGCTCGATGCGTTGCAGGTCGTAGAACTGCCCGACCCTCGGCCTGCCCGCGGCGAAGTGCTCGTGCGGGTCAGCGTCGCACCGGTCAACCCGGCCGACGTCATGCAGCTGGGGGGCGGCTACATCGTCCACCGGGACCCGCCCTTCGTTCCCGGCCTGGTCGGCGTCGGCACTGTCGTCGACGCCTCTCGGGCAGGGCTTCTCGGCCGCGTCCTCCGCCACCGACGGGTGGCCTTCGCCGTGCCCGGCGGTCAACTGGGCACCTGGGCGCAACTCGCTGCCGCCCCGGCCCGGCTGTGCGTCCCCGTGTCGGCCACGCTGTCCGACGAGGACGCGGTCAATCTCCTCGCCAATGCCACCACCGCGGTCGGGCTGCTCAGCGACCTCAGGCGCGCCGGCCATCGTGCCGTCCTGGTCACTGCCGCGGCCAGCGAGGTCGGCCGCATGATGATCTCCGCCGCACCGGGCTTCGGCGTCGGGGTCGTCGCGGTCGTGCGCTCCGACGCTCAGGCCGATGTCGTCCGAGAGCTGGGTGTCAAGGACGTCGTCGACCAGCGTGACCCGCAGGTGGACGCTGTCCTGAGGGCCACGGCGGCCCGTCACGAGGTCAGTGCAGCCATCGACGCGGTCGCCGGTCCCATGACCGATCGGCTCATGACCGCCTTGCCGGACCGGTCCACGGTCTGGGTGCTCGGCCAGCTCTCCGGTGAGCCGGTGAGCTTCGACGCCATGAGTCAGCTGATCGGACGTGGGCACGTGCTCCGGGGCTTCAATGTCAACACCTGGTTCGCCGACCAGAGCCCGGTGCGTCGACTTCGAGCCGCGAGTCAGGCGCAACGGCTTCTGCGGGACGGCTACCGCACCACCGTCAGCCGGCGTCTCACTCTCGATGACGCCGCCGACGACCTTGCCCCGCATGTCGCCACGACGACAGCGGGAAAGACCGTCATCCAGCCTCACGGGCCGACACCGTGAGGCCACCGTCCCTGCCGCCCGAAGGCGTGAGCCTGAGGTAGTCGTCGGGCAGCAGGCCGGAGCCTCGGATCCGGACCGCTTCTCGACATCGGCAAGCGTCACTGCCTCGGTGGTGTCCCGGGTGTGGTCGACGCGTAGTGGTGCAGGCGCTGCTCGGCGGCTCGGAGGACGACGGGCTCGGTCGCGCCGGGGGTTCAGGCCCGAACGAACGGCCGGTCAGAAGTCATCGTCCACCTCGGGGGTGCGCGAGTCGGCATCAGCGGTCTGACGGCTGGGAACAACCGGAACGCGGGGCACGAATACTCCTTCTATGACCTCTACCATCGAGATAGAGGTCATAGAAGGAGTTCACGACCATCATGCTGGGCCCAGGCTCACGGCATCCGCGTGCTCCTAGCGTTGGTACCGGGGCGGCGAGGGATATGACACGGCGACCAGGTTGTGACTGTTCAGGCTCATCACCAGGGCGACGACCCAACCGATGATCGTCCACCCCAACAGCAGGTTGACCCAGAAGATCCCCCAGGCATTGCGCTTGCCCCGGGTGGCTGCGATCGCCCAGGGCAGCAGGTAGCCCCCGGTGACGATGGCGGCCACCCACGAGACGATCGTGCTCACGGGTCGCGATCGCTGGTCGGTGACGATCTGCTGGCTCATCCCTGCTCCTGTCCTCTGGGTGCGCCCACCGTCGAGCGCGGTCATGGTCACCCGAGCCAACGGCCAGGCGCACGAACGGGGTTCCGACGCGCGATCCGACCACACCACGAGACCGCGTCCGGCGCCGACGGTGCGGGCACGCCGCGACCCTCGTGAGAGTGGAGTCAGCTCGAGGCGTGCGCCTCACGGATGGCCGTCGACCAGTCGGTCAGGTTCGTCGCGTAACCGGGGTCCATGAGCTCGCCCCGCTCGAGGAACAGCCAGCGGTACCGCACCGACTCCACCCTGCCTTGGGCGACCACCTGGTCGCGGAAGGTCGTCGGACTCATCGCGTATCTCGGGTCGTTCGCCGGCCAGGGCTTGTCGTACGAGCCATGACCGCACGGCATCGCCTGCCACTCGTCGAGCAGCTCAGGGGGGATGGCCTTACCCGGTTCGGTCTTCGGCAGCTCGGTGCGTGTCCAGTCGCAGGCATCCTGGTACTCGTCCTGGGTTCGTAGCCAGTAGAGCTGCATGCTGTCGACGACCTGGCTCGGCGTCGTGGCACCCTCGACCGCTCCGACCATGGAGGCCACGGTGCCCTCGAACTCTTCCGGGCTGCTGTAGAGGTCGATGCTCGCGGGGGCCGTGGCACCGTCGACGCTGCCGCGGGACAGCAGCAGCGTGCCGTCGGGCTGCTCGGTCATGTACGCCGAGACCCACTCCGCGAAGCGCCGGCGGATCGTGGCGGTGTATTCGTCGAGGGTGTGTCCGCTGTCCGGGAGCCAGTTGTAGATGCTGTTCTTCCACTTCGGGTCCGGGCCGTCGTAGCTCTCGGTGTCGAGGAAGATCCCGACCGCGCCGACGTCCTGCGCGAGGCGGCCCATGCACGCCCAGTTGGCTCTGGCGATGTCGGCCGCGCGGTCGTCGAAGATGTCGATGCGGCGCAGCTGCATCCGGAGGAAGTTGGAGTCGAAACCGGCCACGGCACCCGACTCGACGAGCGGTTCGACGAACGTCTCCGACTGCTCGTCGCAGTCGAGGGCAGACCCTCTCATCGCGTGACCGCCGGCGGGGAGGTCGATGACCACGCCGTCGACGGCGTCGGTCAGCGACCGCACGTAGTCGGCGTTGGCGACCAACCGCTTGGTGCGGGTGCTCGGACCGTCGGGGTTCTTCTGACCGGTCGGGCCCTGGAGCAGGATGATCGGCGAGCGGTCGGCCGCCTGGCCGGTCGTGGTCGCGTTCGGCCCCGCGGCTGTCCCAGCCGGGTCGGCCAGGTCAGCCGGGTCGGCGGCGGTGCATCCCAGTTGGGTCAGGACCGCCGCGGCCGTCGTGGCCACGATGGTCCTCCGCGTTCGCGTCACGCTTGTCATGCTGGGCCGGCGCCTCGGCCCGGACAACCCTCCTTACCGTCCGCTGACCGAAGATCCGCAGTGTCGCGTCCGATCCGTGGGTAGTTGTGACGCCGTGGGCCGGTGGGTGCGCTGCACGTCGTCACCCGTTCCGGCGGATGACGTCCGCGAACCGCCGTGACTGCCGGGCCGTCCGGACCGCGGTGGGCGCGACATCGAGCCGCTGCTGCTCCTGCTCGACCACCCGGCGCGCCAGCTCGGCATCCGAGAGGTGCGTGGCGGTGGCGGCGGAGGCTGCGGCCGCGGTCTCGCTGCGCCGGGCGTAGTCGTCGAAGAGCTCGATCTTGGCGCCGAGCAGCTCGAGCATCCGCTCGTCGACGCTGTCGGCCACGAGCAGCCGGTGCACCTGTACGGAGCGCGCCTGCCCCATGCGGTGCGCCCGGGCGACCGCCTGGTCCTCGATGGTCGGCTTGACCTGCGGCTCGCAGATCACCACGACCGATGCGGCCTGCATGTTCAGGCCCACCCCACCGGCCTGGATCTGGCTGACCAGCACCGCCCCACCCGGCGCGGCGGCGAGCTCGTCGACCATCTCCTGGCGAGCGGTGGCCGGCACGCTGCCGCTCACCGGGCCGACCACCCGCGTGATCGGCGTCAACGCTCGGCGACCGCGACCAGCACGCCCCGGAAGTTCGAGAAGACCACGACCTTCCGGTCGTTGTCGGTCGCCTCCGCGACGATCTCGCACAGCCGGTCGAGCTTGGCCGACCCCTGCCGGTCACCGGGTTCGTACGCGGCCTGGCGCATGGCCATGAAGCTGCCGGCCTCGACCGCGTCGCGGTAGGCGTCGAAGTCGGGCCCGCCGAACTCCACCCACTCGTCGGTGCGCACCACGTCGGGGAGCTCGGTGACCACGTCCTCCTGGTTACGGCGCAGGTATGCCGGGGCGACCGCCTGCCGGAACGCCTGCGGCCCGGGTGCCGCCTCCACCTCGGGCACGAGGTGGGGCTGCAGGTACGAGACGAGGCTGGCGAACTCGCGCACCCTGTTCTCCATCGGCGTGCCGGTGAGGAAGAGCGCCCGCTCGGCGGATGCCGACCACTGCGCCACCAGGCCGGAGCGTCGGGTGCCGGGGTTCTTGACGTAGTGCGCCTCGTCGACCACCAGCATCGCGACCTCGACCCCGGTCACCGACTCCAGCTCGGCCGGTGACCCCGAGGCCGGTCAACGCGTCGAACGTCGTCACCGCCACGCCGCCGTGGCGGACCCAGGTCAGGAATGCCTCCTCTCGGCCGGTGCCGTGCAGCCGGTGCGCGCCCAGTCTGCTGCGCGTGCCGATCTCCCGCATCCAGTTCACGACGACACTGGCCGGGCACACCACGAGGAAGTGGGTGCGACCGATCGCCGTCAGGTGGGCGAGCGCGGCGATCGACTGCACCGTCTTGCCCAGACCCATCTCGTCGCCGATCAGCACCCGGCGTTGCGCGAGTGCGAACCGCGCCCCGAACACCTGGTACCCACGCAGCGCCACTCGCCGGTAGGTGTCGTCGAGCTCCTGGCCCTCGACGTGCTCGGCGACCTCCGCGGGGAGCCGGCCGCGCGCGGCATCCAGGTCGCGGCTCGTGGCCACGGCATCCTCGAGGCTGGTGTAGTAGTCCGCCGGTCGTCGCTCGAAGTCGCGCCACGCCGCCCCTGGGGCACGCGACGACTGCGGGCGGGACAGCGCCTCGGCCGCCTTGCCCAGCCGCGCCGGCACCTTCGTCCGGTCGGCCTCGGCCAACAGCTCGTCGAGCCGGTTCAGGGCGCCACGCACCTCGGCGCGCCGTCGTCGGCCCAGCACCACTCGGCGGAACCGGACGCCGGCTCGGGCAGCCGCCGCCAGCAGCAGGGGCAGCTCTCGGTCCAACCGCTCGGCGGGCTCGGCCACCCGTCGGGCCACCGGCCCCACCCGGCGGAACCGGTGCAACGCGACCACCAGCCTGGTGGTGGTCGCATGGCTCGGGTCGAGGTCGATGCGGGTCGGCGTGCGCTCGCTCAGCTGGGCGGCGTGCTCCTCGGCCGCGGCTCGCAGGGCCGCCGCGCTCTCGGCGGTCAGCCCGGCCGACTCGGCCAGCTCGGCAGGGGTCCGGGCCAGCACGTCGCCGATCGTACGCATCCCGGCCCGCTGCACGGTTCGCACCGGCAACCTCCGGGACACCGTGTCCTTCAGCTCGTCGACCGGAGTCTCGTCGAGGGTCCGCCGGACGGTGTCGTGGCGCAGCGCCTCGGCGGCCGAGGCGACCTCGGACTCGAGCTCGCGACCGCCCTCGTACACCGATCGGGCGAGCTCGCCGAGCTCGGCCCCGCGGTCGAGCAGCGCGCGGGCCTGGCGGCGGCTCCTTCCCGGCGCGGACACCACGGCAGGGTACCTGCGCCTCGCGCCGACCTACGCGAGCCGGATGTCGGGCGACCAGCACCCGCACGACGGCCCAGGGCAGACGTGCACCGATCACTCGGCGCGTGACCTCGACACCCCGTTGTTCGAGGTCCGATACGACCCCGGAGCAGCCAAGGAGCTGCGCAGGCTCGATCGCGCAGTCGCGCGACGCATCGCCGCCTCGGTGGACGTTCTGGCTCTGGAGCCTCGGCCTGCTGGTGTTCGAGGCTCCTAGAAAATTCGGCGCCGGTCGGCATGGTTCCTGGGTGATCCAGGCCCTCGCCGGATGACGCCCGCGACGGTTCGTCGATTGCCCGGCGGTGCCGCCGGGTATGACGCCAGGCGTGACCGTGACCGACTCACGCAGCAGACGGGAGCCGCTCGAGCGAATGCTCGCCGAGCGCGCCGCCGACGACCTGCACGCAGCTCCGACGGATGACGTCGTCGCGATGCTGGGCGAGATAATCGCTCATCCCGAATACCCCTGTCTCGGAGCGCGTTCGGTGTTCCGGCGCGATACCGTGACAGCCGTGGTGCTCGACGACCTCACCGACACCGCTCCCGGAGGGTCGCTCGACCGGCTCGGTGACGAGCTGCGTCGCTACGTGGACGCGCTCGCCGCCGACGTCGCCGACGGCGGCGGTGACCTCGTGTCGTTCGTCGCGTCGTTCCGCGGGCCGGTGCCCGCGGACGAGCGTGCGTTCGAGGGGGCGCTGTGGCAGGCGTTGCAGCATCTGCACGACACCGACGACCGGCCGTGGGCCGACGGTGTCGCCGCGGACCCGCACGACCCGCACTTCGCGTTCAGCGTCGCGGGTACCGCCTTCTTCGTCGTCGGACTGCACCCGAACGCCTCTCGCGTGGCCCGGCGGGCGCCGCTGCCGACCCTCGTGTTCAACCTCCACGAGCAGTTCGAGCGGCTGCGCGCCGACGGCCGGTTCCCACGGATGCGCGACGCCATCCGCCGACGCGACGAGGACCTTCAGGGCTCACTGAACCCGATGGTCAACGACCACGGCCAGGCGTCCGAGGCGCGCCAGTACAGCGGACGTGCCGTGCCCTCCGACTGGTCACCGCCCTTCACGCCGGATGACGGCGCCACCGCGGGTGACCGATGACCACCTCCCCGGGGACGCGCCGCCCCGTCCCCACGCTGCCCTCTCCCGCACACGGTTCCACCGCCGCGGGCAACCCGGCCCGGCAGCGGTACCCCCGGGTCACCGAGCCGCCGGCCTACGACGGTGGCACCGACGGGCCCGGAGCGGGCTGGGAGCGGCTGGCCCCGCAGACGGGGGCGGCCGTCATCCTCGGGCGCGGTGACCGGCTCACCGTGCTCGACCCGTGCGGGGAGCAGGTGAGCGACCTGTACCCGGTGTCGGGCGAGGACCCCGCCGAGGTGTTCTCGGCCGGCCGGACCACCGACTTCGGGAACACGCCGTACGTGTCGACCGGGTCGCAGCTGTGGAGCAACCGCAGCCGGGTGCTCGCCGAGGTGGTCGAGGACACCGTCGGGGTGCACGACCTGTCGCTGACGCCCTGCAGCCAGGCGACGTTCGACGTGCTCTACCCCGAGCTCGGCGGGGCGCCCCACCCCAGCTGCTTCGCCAACCTCTGCATCGCACTCGAGCCGCACGGCGTGGATCCCGACCGGATCGGCAGCACGCTCAACGTGTTCATGGACGTGTGGACCGACGACACCGGCGAGCTGCACATCGACCCGCCGCCGACCCGGCCAGGAGACCGGTTCACCGTCGAGGCACGGATGCCGCTCGTCGTCGGGGTGACCGCGTGCAGCGCGGAGAAGTCCAACAACGGCGTCTGCACGCCGATCGACCTCCGCGTCACCCGCGCCGGATAGCGGCGGCCGAGGTGGCGGCGCCGCACCGGGTCGCCGCGCGGTGCCCGGGTACCGCGCGGCCTACGTCGCCCCAAGCGGGGTGGTCGCCCCGGGTACTGCGCGGTAGCCGGCGTCGTCACCGGCGACCCGGCAGCCGGGCGTCAGGATGACGTCAAGGAGTGTCAACCGACCGTCATCTTCGCCCTGGTCGGCCCGCGGTAGTGGTGCGCTGGTCGGCATGTGGGAAGACCTCGTCGGCGGCGGCCTGGCCGTGCTGCTGCTCGCCTATCTCCTGTACGCACTCGTGCGGCCCGAGCGGTTCTGAGGTGGGCACCGTGGACCTCGCCCTCCAGGCCGTCGCCGCCGTCCTCCTCGTCGGCGTCCTCGTGGCGCTGCTCGCGGTGCCGCTCGGCCGCTGGATGTATCTCGTCTTCACCGACGAGCGCGACTGGCGCGTCGAGCGGTTGCTCTACCGGGTCGTCGGTGTCGACGCCCGTACCGAGCAGCGGTGGAGCGGCTACCTCACCTCGGTGCTGGCGTTCGCGGCCGTGTCGATCGTGG
>JBOFLR010000613.1:0-1681 GCA_051657965.1 Dermatophilaceae bacterium | reverse complement strand
CAGCAGGCGTTCGCCGAGTGTCACGGACTGCAATGCGGCTTCTGCACACCGGGTTTCGTCACGACGATCACCGCCTACCTCGAGGAGAACCCGGACCCGTCGGATGCCGAGGCGCGCGAGGCGATCTCGGGCAACCTGTGCCGATGCACGGGCTACCAGAACATCGTGCGGTCGGTCCTGCGCGCCGCCGAGCTGCGCCGGGAGCACCCATGACCACGCGGATGCTGGGGGAAGGGGTGCAGCGGCGGGAGGACCCGCGGCTGCTCACCGGCGGCGGCAGGTTCCTCGACGACCTCGGCCACGACGCGCTCGCGGCGGCGTTCGTGCGCAGCCCGCACGCGCACGCCCGGATCGTCGACATCGACATCGCCGACGCGTGGGAGCTCGACGGCGTCGAGGCGATCTACACCTGGGACGACCTCGACGACAGGGTGGCCGAGCCGCTGCCCGTGCTCATCCCGCACCCGGCGATGACCCACGGCCGCACCGGCTACTGCCTGGCCAAGGACGAGGTCAACCACGTCGGCGAGGCCGTCGTCATGGTCGTGGCGCGCGACCGGTACGTCGCCGAGGACGCCTGCCAGCGCATCGTCGTGCGCTACGAGACCCTGCCCTCGGTGGTAGGCATCGACGCGGCACGCGCGGCCGCCCACCTCGTGCACGACGACGTCCCGAGCAACGTCAGCGCGCACCTGCTCCAGGAGGTCGGCGACGTCGAGACGGCGATGGCTGCCGCACCGAATCGGCTCACCCTCGACCTCGAGATCGAGCGCAGCGCGTGCACGCCGCTGGAGGGCAAGGGCGTCTACGCGCGCTGGGACGAGGGCGACGGGTCGCTGCGGCTCTACTCCTCGACCCAGACCACCACCGGCGTGCGGGCGGCGGTCGCCGCCAAGCTGGGGATGCCGCTCGCGAAGGTCGAGTGCGTCGCCCCCAACGTGGGCGGCGGGTTCGGCGTGAAGATCATGCACCCGTGGCCCGAGGAGGTGCTCGTGCCGTGGGCGGGCCGCCGGCTGGGCCGCGACGTGAAATGGGCCGAGGACCGCCGCGAGCACTTCGTCTCCAGCGCCCACGAGCGCGGCCAGGTGCAGAGCGTCGAGGTCGGGTTCGACGACGACGGGCGGCTGCTCGCCCTCGACGTGCGGTTCTGGCACGACAACGGCGCCTACACCCCCTACGGCATCATCGTGCCGATCATCACCGCCACCCAGCTGCTCGGCCCGTACAAGCCGGGCGCCTACCGGGTCGAGTTCTGGTCGCTCTACACCAACACCGTTCTCGTGACGCCGTATCGCGGCGCCGGACGCCCCCAGGGCTGCTTCGCGATGGAGCGCACGATGGATGCCGTCGCAGCCCACCTCGGCCTCGACCGCGCCGAGGTGCGCGCGCGCAACTTCATCCAGCCGCACGAGATGCCCTACGACCACGGCCTGATGTTCCAGGACGGCCGGCCGCTGAGGTACGACTCCGGCGACTTCCCCGCGTCGCTGACGAAGCTCAAGGCCCTCGTCGGCTGGGACGACTTCGCCGAGTACCGGCGCGCCGCCGAGGCGCAGGGACGGCGGGTCGGCATCGGCATCGGCTGCTACGTCGAGGGCACCGGCGTCGGGCCGTACGAGGGCGGCCACGTGCAGGTCGAGACGAGCGGGCGGGTCAACGTCGCCACCGGGCTCACCACGCA
>JBOFLR010000612.1:0-1933 GCA_051657965.1 Dermatophilaceae bacterium | reverse complement strand
GCATGGTGCGCAGTGAGATGACGGAGGCCCATCGATGAAGCGGGTCGTCGTGCTCGGTGGTACCGGCGAGATGGGCTCGATGCTCGTGCCGCTGCTGCACGAACGCGGCCACGAGGCCGTGGGGGTGTCACGGTCGAGCGGCGTCGACGTCGTCACCGGCGCCGGCCTCGACGACGCGCTCTCGGGCGCCGACATCGTGGTCGACTGCCTCGGCCCGCCGGCCGGGTCGATGCGGGCGGCGCAGCGGTTCTTCGCGGATGCCGCCACGCGCGTCGCGCGGTCGGCTGCCGGCGCCGGCGTGCGTCACCTGGTCTGTCTGTCGATCGTCGGCGCGACCTCGCCGGGGGCGCAGCGGCTCGGTGGCTACTACCGCGGCAAGGCGGCGCAGGAACGCACCTACGCGGACGGGACCGTCCCGACGACCTTCGTGCGGACCACGCAGTGGTTCACCCTCGTCGGGCAGCTCCTCGAGCAGTTCCGGGCGGGGCCTGTCGCCCTCGTGCCGCGGCTGCGGTTCGCGCCGGTGCACCCCGAGGCGGCCGCCGCGCTCCTGGCCGACACCGTCGACGCCGCGCCACCCGAGAACGGTTCCGCAGCAGCCGAGGTGGCTGGGCCCGAGGTGGTCGACGCCGCGACGATGACCCGCGGCTACGCACAGGCCCGCGGTCTCGGCGTCCGCGTCGTGGGTGCTCCGTTGCCACGGTCGTTGCGCGACGCCATGCTGGCCGGCCCCACCGTGCCCACCGACCCGCGCCGCTTCGCCGACTGGCTCCGCGACGAGGCGTCGTACGACACACGATGACGTCCGGTCGTCGAACCACACCCGACTACGCTTCTTAGGATGGCGGGAGACCGAACGACGCAGAAGGTCGTCTGCTATGTCGTCCGAGAGGGCCGGCTCCTCGTCCTCAAGCATGCCGACGAGGCTTGGGACGAGTCGGGTCTGCAGGTTCCGGCCGGCAGCATCGAGCCCGGCGAGACGCCGGAGGACGCCGCGCTGCGGGAGACGTTCGAGGAGACCGGGCTGACTGCGCTTCGCCTCGTACGCAAGGTCGGGGAGAGCCGGTACGACATGACGCCGTACCGGTCGGAGACACATCACCGCCACGTGTTCCATCTCGAGGTCGACGAGACGACGCCCGAGCGGTGGGTGAGTGTCGAAGAGGACACCAGCGACGGCTCGGGACCGAAGCGGTTCGAGTGCTACTGGATTCCGGTGGCGCAGGGCCACGTCCTGTCCGGCGGCCTAGGGGCACTCCTCGGCAGGCTCCTGCCGGAGACACCCGAGGTGTCGTCCGTGGCGGCGGAGTCCGACCTGGAAGCGGGATACGCCGACTTGGCCGTGGCCAGGAAGCGTGCGGGCCTCGCGGAGCGCCGCGTCACCGATCGTCGACGCCGTCCTGGGTGGGCCGATGATGAGTGAGCCGTGAGGACGAGGTGACCTCGCCGAACGTGGACGTGGAGCTCAGTCGACGGGTGTCGGGTGGTCGACCGTGCACTCGATGAGACCGTCGAGGTCGTCCGGTTCGCCGGCTCGTTCAGCAAGGATCGCGGCGTCACGCTCGTCAAGCCGGCGACGGACCTCGCGCTCGAGCGCGGACTCGACGAGCTCCGAGCGACTGCGCGCTGCACCCGACCTGACCAGTGCGTCGATCTCGACGACCAGCGACTTGCCGAGTCGCACGGGTACGGACACCTTCATATCGGCGATGATGCCCCGTGCACGTCACTACCCGCCACTCGCTGCGGATGACGACAGGCCGGGCAGCGGCGAGGCGGCGGCAGGAGAGTCACTCCGAGCCGGCCGCCCAGGCGCGTCGAGGCGTTCCTCACGGCCGAGTCAGAAACGCTCGCCGGTGAGGCGTTCGTACACCTCCACATAGCGGCTGCGGGTCTGCTCCACGACGTCGTCGGGCAGCGGCGGCGGGGCCTC
>JBOFLR010000611.1:0-6455 GCA_051657965.1 Dermatophilaceae bacterium | reverse complement strand
TAGCGGCGGAACTGCTTCTCCATGACGCCGTAGGTGAAGCGGGCCTTCTGCTTCTCCTGCAGCTGGGTGAGGTACTCCTTCTCCTGGATCCGGCGGCGGCCGTGCTGGCCGGGCGGGAACGGGCGGAGGTCGAAGTTCTTGTCGCCGCCGACGAGGTCGGTCTTGAGCCGGCGCGACTTCTTGGTGATGGGACCGGTGTAACGGGCCATTGTTCTCGGCTACCTTTCGCGAAGTCTCGGTGCGCGCTCAGACGCGGCGGCGCTTGGGCGGGCGGACACCGTTGTGGGGGCTCGGAGTGACGTCCTGGATCGAGCCGACCTCGAGACCGGCCGCGGTCAGCGAGCGGATCGCGGTCTCCCGACCGGACCCCGGGCCCTTGACGAAGACGTCCACCTTGCGCATGCCGTGCTCCATGGCACGGCGCGCGGCGGCCTCGGCGGCGGTCTGCGCCGCGAACGGCGTGGACTTCCGCGACCCCTTGAAGCCGACCTGGCCGGCGGAGGCCCAGGAGATGACGGCACCGGTGGGGTCGGTGATCGAGATGATCGTGTTGTTGAACGTGCTCTTGATGTGGGCTTGACCCACGGCGACGTTCTTCTTCTCCTTACGGCGCACCTTCTTGGTGCCCGTAGCCTGACGGCCCTTGGGAGGCATAAGCGTTTCTCCTACGAGATCTTCGGTGTGATGTCGAGTGGCCGCTCGCGAAGCGAGCCCGGATGACGCGGGAGCGAAGCGACCCTGCGTCATCCGGAACAGCAGGACGCGCGAGCGAAGCGAGCTCCGAGCAGTTCCGGGGGCACCCGGGGGCGGAGCCCCCGTGCGTTACTTGCCGGCCTTCTTCTTGCCGGCCACGGTGCGCTTGGGGCCCTTGCGGGTACGCGCGTTGGTCTTCGTGCGCTGGCCACGAACGGGGAGACCGCGACGATGGCGGAGGCCTTCGTACGAGCCGATCTCGACCTTGCGGCGGATGTCGGAGGCGACCTCGCGGCGGAGGTCACCCTCGACACGGAGGTTCTCCTCGATCCAGTCGCGCAGTTTGACCAGCTCGTCGTCGACGAGGTCCTTGACGCGGGTGTCGGGGTTGACGCCGGTGGCGGCGAGCGCCTGCTGTGCGCTGGTCTTCCCGACTCCGAAGATGTAGGTCAGTGCGACCGCGGCGCGCTTGTCGCGCGGGAGGTCGACGCCCATGAGACGTGCCATGTGGGGATGGTTCCTTGTCTGTGAATGGCCGGAGGTCTGGTGCAGCACCGGTCCGGCCCATCCTGGTCCGGTCCCCGGCCTCCGTGCCGGGGGTGACGTCCCGCGCCCACCTGCCTGTTCCAGGTGGCCCGCCGGGGGTCGGGTGCTGCGTGCTTCTGTTGTCGCGTGCGGAAGGCCCGTGGCCCGTGCGGCTCCGTGACCGGAGCGGTGCTGCGTCCGACTTCCGTCAGCCCTGGCGCTGCTTGTGGCGCAGGTTCTCGCAGATCACCATGACCCGCCCGTTACGGCGGATCACCTTGCACTTGTCACAGATCTTCTTGACGCTCGGCTGAACCTTCATGTCGCCTTTGCTGTCTGAAATCGGTTGTGGTCTAGCGGTAGCGGAAGACGATGCGGCCGCGGGTCAGGTCGTAGGGGCTGAGTTCCACCACCACGCGGTCCTCGGGGAGGATCCGGATGTAGTGCTGGCGCATCTTGCCCGAGATGTGCGCGAGAACTTTGTGACCGTTGGTGAGCTCGACCCGGAACATCGCGTTCGGGAGAGCCTCGACGATCGTGCCCTCGATCTCGATGACGCCGTCCTTCTTGGCCATACCCTCTCAATCCGTTGGTGGGCAGCCCATCGATGACGTCGGGCGACCCATGGAAATCGGCCCCGTACTGTTCTCGCAGGGTCTGTACCCGTGCGAGCGCACACGTGACCGACGGTCAATGGTAGGGGACCGGGCGCCTGGGCACGAAATCCACCTGCGGTCCTCGAAGTCCGCGGAGGCGGACGCCAGGCACGGCCGGTGGCAGCAGTGACAACCGGGCGGTGACGGCCGCCGCCAGGCGGCTCGTCGCGACCGTCGGCGACGGCTGCTCGTCTAGGTGCGCGTGGACGCCAGGCGGGCGCCGAAGGCGAGCAGAGCGACACCGGAGACAGCGTCGACGATGCGGCGTGCCAGCGGACGCAGTAGTCGGTCGCGCAGTGAGCCGGCGAGGACGACGACGACCAGCAACCACGACGTTCCGAGGAGTGGCAGGGTCCAGGCGTGCGCGAGCCAGGACCACAGCGGAGCATCGGCGCTGACGAACTGCGGCAGCAGCGAGAGGTAGAAGACCAGCATCTTCGGGTTCGTGATGTTGCACAGGAAGCCCTGCCGCAGCGCTCTTCTCCGGCGACCGGACGCCGGAGCGGCACCGATCTCGTCGTATCTCCCTCGAACGGCCGACCTCAGCGACTGCACGGCGAGGAAGAGGAGGTAGGCGGTGCCCAACCAGGTCAGCGCCACGAACACCGGTTGCGACCGCACGACGAGCGTCCCGAGCCCCAACGAGACGAGGGTGCCCTGGACGCACGACGACGCACTCACGCCGAGCGCGGTGGCCGCACCAGCGGAGACACCGCCCCCTACGGTGTTGCGGAGCGTCACGACGAAGTCGGCACCCGGCACCGCGACGATCGCCAGGACGACGACCAGGAACTGCGGCTCCATGGTGCACCTCCGATCTCGGTGGATGACGCAACGCTAGCCTCCCGCTACCAGCAGGTCGCCGACGAAGCGCGGGCCACCTCGGTACGACCCTCGACGTAGCAAGCGCTGGACCAAAGTCGCATGCCCGCTGGACCACCGGTCGGTGCCCTCGCCGTCGCGGCCGGAGAGACTGATCGCCATGACCGTGCACGTCGCCGCCGTGGGCGACCTCCACCACGACAACTGGCAGGCTGCCGTCGACCGGGCGCGTGCCCGCTCGGTGGGTGCGGCGGCGGACCTCGAGTGGTTGCCCGTCCTCTCCACCGAGGCCGACGCGAATCGCCTCGGCGGGTTCGACGCGGTGTGGCTGATCGACTTGCCACCAGGCCCCGAGGGCGAGCGGCTGCGCGATGCAGCATGGCAGGCGCACCGGAGCGGCATCCCCGTCCTCACCTCCACCGACGAGCCACCGTCGTGGTTCGTCGCGCAGGCACGGCACCGGGCCGCACGTCGTCGGCAGCAGGAGCGCCGACTCGCCGCCGCGGCGCAGGAGGCGATGGAGCGCGAGCCGCGCTCCTACGTGCACCAGCTGAGGGGGCCACGCCACCGGTGGTGGCGGCCGCTCGTCGCACTCGTCGTGGCGGTCGCTGTGCTCCTCCTCGGCGTCGCCATGCTCTTCGCCGCCGACACCGTGCTGGGTGTCCTCGGGGTGGAGGCCGACTGGGAGGACCCGGCCGACCCGCGGACGACGCTCCTGGGGAACCTCGTCCTCGCCGCGCTCATCCCCGCGACGCTCGTCGGGGTCTGGGCCGGCTCCCGGCGCAGTCCGTGGCGGGTGCTCTCTGTGGCGGGGCGGCTGCGGTGGGGCTGGCTCGGGTGGTGCCTGCTCGTCCTCACCCCCCTGTGGGCGATCTTTCTGGCGGTGTGCTGGGTGGTGTTCGACCAGGAGGTCCTGGACCGGCCCGACCACTGGGTCGCGCTGCTCGTCATCACCCTGCTCACGACCCCTCTCCAGGCGGCGGGTGAGGAGGTCGCCTTCCGCGGTGGTCTCGTGCAGGGCGTCGGCGCCTGGATCCGCTCCCCGGTCCTCGCGCTGGTGGTGACCACCTGCCTGTCGACGGTCGCGTTCGCCGCGGCGCACGGCTCGGCCGACCCGTGGATCGTCGTCGAGCTCGGGTCGTTCGCCGTCGCCGGGTGTTGGCTCGCCTGGCGCACCGGTGGCCTGGAGGCCGCCATCGTGCTGCACGTCGTCAACAACGTGCTGTTGATGTCCCAGGGTGCGCTGCTCGGCGGGCTCGACGAGTCCTACGTCGACGGCGCGAGCCAGGGGTCGGCGCTGTCCGCGGCCATGGGCATCGTGGCGACCGCGGTCGTCACGGCCGTGCTGCTGTGGCTCGCCCGCCGCCGCGGCGTCGCGCCGGCCGGGTGGCGCAGCCCGGCGCTCGGCTGACCGACCCGGTCACAGGCCGAGCAGGTCGAGGATGCGGGCCGCCCCCTCGACCGCGCTGAGCCGGCCCTCGCGCACCGCCGACTCGATCTGCGCCCGCTGCTCCCGGACGGCCGGCGCGCTGCGCACGGCATCCGTGAGGTGCGCGTCGACCATCGCCCACATCCAGTCCTGCTGCTGGCGCGCCCGCCGCGACTCCAGCGACCCCTCCGACACCAGCGACTCGCGGTGCTCGAGCACCGCCGCCCACACGTCGTCCAGGCCGGTGCCGGTGAGGGCCGAGCAGGTCAGCACCGGCGGCCGCCGGACCCCCGGCCCGGGCATCATCAGCCGCAGGGCACCGGACAGCTCGCGCGCCGCCACCCGCGCCGAGCCCTCGCCGTCGCCGTCGGCCTTGTTGACGGCGACGACGTCGGCCAGCTCGAGGATGCCGCGCTTGATCCCTTGCAGCTGGTCCCCGGCACGGGCCAGGGTGAGCAGCAGGAAGGTGTCGACCATCTCCGAGACGGCCACCTCGTTCTGGCCCACGCCTACGGTCTCGACGACGACGACGTCGTACCCGGCGGCTTCGAGCACGAGCATCGACTCGCGGGTCGCCCGGGCCACCCCGCCGAGCTGATGCCCCGACGGGCTGGGCCGCACGAACGCGTTCCCGGATGACGCCAGCCGCGCCATCCTCGTGCGGTCACCGAGGATCGAGCCGCCCGTCCGCCTCGACGTCGGGTCGACCGCGACCACCGCGACCCGGTGGCCCCGCTCGACGAGCCGCACGCCGAGCGCGTCGATGAACGTCGACTTGCCCGCCCCGGGCACACCGGAGATGCCGACCCGCATCGCACCGCCCGTGCGGCCGGCGATCGCCGCGAGCAGCTCGCGGGCGTGCTCCCGGTGGTCGGGTCGGGTCGACTCGAGCAGGGTGATCGCCCGCGCGACGTGCGGCCGGGACCCGCCCCGCACCCCCGCGACGAGGTCTGCGACGTCGGGCGACCTCACCCGAGGCGCTCGCGCAGGTCGCGGACGAGGTCGACCGCGGCCCGGCTGATCACCGTGCCCGGCGGGTAGATCGCGTGGGCGCCGGCCTCGCGCAGCGCGGCGAAGTCCTGCTCGGGGACGACGCCGCCGACGACGACGACGATGTCGGGACGGCCGAGGTCGTCCAGGGCCGCCCGCAGCGCCGGGACGAGGGTGAGGTGGCCGGCGGCGAGCGAGCTGACCCCCACGACATGCACGTCGGCCTCCACAGCCTGCTGGGCCACCTCCTCGGGCGTCTGGAAGAGCGGGCCGACGTCGACGTCGAAGCCGAGATCGGCGAACGCGGTGGCGATGACCTTCTGCCCGCGGTCGTGGCCGTCCTGGCCCATCTTCGCCACGAGGATACGGGGCCGCCGGCCCTCCTCCTCGGCGAACTCCTCGATGGCGTGCTGTGCCGCGCGGACCGTCGCGTCCTCTCCCGCCTCCGCGCCGTACACGCCGCCGATGGTACGGATCTGCGCGGTGTAGCGGCCGAAGACCTCCTCCATCGCCGCCGACATCTCCCCCACCGTCGCCCCGGCCCGTGCGGAGTCGACCGCGAGGGCGAGCAGGTTCGTGGCGAGGGTCCCGTCCGAGCCGGTGCGGGCGGCATCCGTCATCGCGCGCAGCGCCTCTCGGCAGGCGGGCTCGTCGCGCTCGGCGCGCAGCCGCTCGAGCCTGGCGAGCTGCTGGGCCCGCACCGCCGCGTTGTCGACGCGGAGCACCTCGATCGGCTCGTCGGTGTCGACGACGTAGCGGTTGACGCCGATCACCGGTTGCTGGCCGGAGTCGATGCGCGCCTGGGTGCGGGCCGCGGCCTCCTCGATGCGCATCTTCGGGATGCCGGCCTCGATCGCCTTCGCCATGCCCCCGGCGGCCTCGACCTCCGCGAGGTGCTGCCACGCGCGCCGGGCGAGGTCGTGCGTGAGCCGCTCGACGTACGCCGACCCGCCCCACGGGTCGATGGTGCGGGTCGTGCCCGACTCCTGCTGGAGCACCAGCTGGGTGTTACGGGCGATCCGCGCAGAGAAGTCGGTGGGCAGGGCGATCGCCTCGTCGAGGGCGTTGGTGTGCAGGCTCTGGGTGTGGCCCTGGGTCGCCGCCATCGCCTCGGCGCAGGTGCGCACGACGTTGCTGAAGACGTCCTGCGCGGTGAGCGACCAGCCCGAGGTCTGGCAGTGGGTGCGCAGCGAGAGCGACTTGGGGTCGTGCGCTCCCTGCTCGCGCACGAGCCGCGCCCACAGCAGCCGGGCCGCCCGCAGCTTCGCGACCTCCATGAAGACGTTCATGCCGACCGCCCAGAAGAACGACAGCCGGGGCGCGAAGGAGTCGACGTCGAG
>JBOFLR010000610.1:0-2349 GCA_051657965.1 Dermatophilaceae bacterium | reverse complement strand
CAGCTCGACGACCCTCGGCATATCCTCGACGCTGTCAGGGTGCGCCACGGGTACCAGCTCCCCGACGATGTCGCGCTGCTGCTGATCGCCGCACCGGCGCCCACCACGGCGACGGTCGAGCAGGACTCACGCGAGAGGGCCCGGAACGGCGTCTCCGCAGTTCCGGGCCCTCTCGGTGCAGACGGTGGCGGGTGAAGGACTCGGATTTTCGAATCTCTCACCCCCGACTTGCAAGTCCAATCTCTTGACCGCTCGCGCACCCTCTCCTGCCCGCGTGCATCCTGCCCGCCGACGTGGCCGCCATCTTCGTGGTGGTCAACCGAAGCCGAGGACGACACCTGGTGCGTACCTCGATCGGCCGGTGGGCCCTCGGTACCGTTACCACCAGGCGCCCGAGCGCCGCCGCGCAAGGAGAACCGATGTCCGTCGCACCACAGGATGGCGTGCCCGCCCCTCATGTCGCCGGGTGGTCCGCCGTCATCGATCGGATATGTCACGATCGCCAGCGGGCCGTCGACGTCCTGATGGTCGCCATCCTCTTCACCCAGTCCATGCTCGCATTCATCTGGTCAGAGGCGGCCAACGGGCTCTATCTCCGGGACGATCTGCCCGACCAGACTCCGTGGCTCGTGCCTACGGCGACCGCGCTGTGCGCCACGGTGTGGTTCCGCCGGCGCTGGCCAGCCGGTTGTGCCCTCGCGTGTGTCGGCATCTGGCTGTTCACTCATCAGACCGTGGTCCGCCAGTCGTTCGCCGACTTCGCCATCCCCATCTGCTTCTACTCGGTGGGCAGATACGGATCCCCCCGGACGATGTCGTTGGTGCTGACGCTGATCGGGGTCGGCGCGGCCGCCGGTGCGAGCACCGCGTCGCCCTCGGACGCGACAGGGATCGTCGTCGGCTACCTCGAGCTCGGTGTGCTACCTGCGGTGCTGGGTCTCGTCGTGAGGCGCATCCACGACGGCCGGCCCGCTCCTGCCACGCCCGTGCCGACCAGCGTCGCCCTCAGCGAGCGTGAGCGATCCGTCGTCGCACTCCTCGCCCGAGGACTGACCAACGCTGAGATCGCCGCCGAGCTTCACCTGTCACCCGAGACCGTGAAAACGCACGTGTCCCGCTCACTGCACAAGCTCGACCTGCGCAATCGGGTCGAGCTCGCGACGTGGTTCCACAGGATGTCGCGTCAGGCACCGGTATCGGCGGCTCGCGGACGGCGTCCCCCGATCGGGTGAATCCCCGAGCTACCCGGACGGGGGATGGCCGTTCGCGGCCGTCGGCAAGCACTGTCGCTGACATGGAAGACGCACCCGCCGGCACTCACCGGCCCACCTCGAATCACGAACACGCCGCACCGGACGCGGCCGCAGCTGCGGGCGTAGCTCGACGCGGAGCGCGATTGGCGCTCTTCGGAGCACTATGCGTCGTGGTGGCCGTGGCCGTCATCGTGAGTGCCGGGGTGTGGACCGCCCTGGACCCACCGCTGGTCATGAACTGGATCACCCAGTTCGTCCTGCTCGCGACCGGCTTGGGTGCATATGTCGTCTGCAGACGGTGGATATCGGGACGTCCACTCGATACCCCGTCCTCGCCATGGCTCGTGACGACAGCCATGGCCGTCGTCACGTGCCTGGCCCTTATCGTTCCGCTGTACCTGCTGGCGAACGGGCGACCGACTGAGCCGCCCGGCCCCGAGGAGTTGCTGTTCCAGGCGACGATGCCGGGTCTCGCCGAGGAGGTCGTGTTCCGAGGTGTCCTGCTCGGTGTCCTCCTTCCGGCGTTTCCGACCTCGCGCCGGGTCCTCGGGATGCCGCTCAACACCGCGATCGTCCTCCAGGCGCTCGTCTTCGCACTGCTGCACGCGTCCGGCGGGCTCTTCTCGCTCGGCATGACCTTCGCGCTCGGCCTGCTGCTCGGCTCACTGCGGTTGCGGTTCGACTCGATACTCCCCTGCATCGTCTTCCACAACGCCTACAACTTCCTCTCGGCAGCCGTCCTCGTCGTGGTGAGTCGCTGATCGCGCCTGATGCCCTGGTGGCGGGCCGGACGACTTCACCAGCGGCAGGCCGCCCAGGCCGTCGACTCGACGACGACAGCCCCCAACCAGGGTGAAGTCACCCGGTCGGGGGCCGTTGCTGACCGGTCATGGCCGGACAGTCACGCGAGAGGCCCTGACCGGCGTTTCCGCTGGTCAGGGCCTCTGTCGTGCGGGGGGTGGCGGGTGAAGGATTCGAACCTTCGAAGCTTTCGCGACGGATTTACAGTCCGCTCCCATTGGCCGCTCGGGCAACCCGCCTCGTGCGCATGGAAGGATAGCAAGCCGCCCCGGCGGCACCGAATCGGCGAGCCCGC
>JBOFLR010000609.1:0-6149 GCA_051657965.1 Dermatophilaceae bacterium | reverse complement strand
GGTCGAACGTGCCGAAGCCGGTGATCGCGACCTTGCCGCCGCGCACCACCTCTCGGACGATCGTGTCGAGGACGGCCTCGAGGGCGTCGTTGGCGTCCTTGCGGCTGCCGAGCTTCTTCTCCAGTTCCCTGACGAGGTCTGCCTTGTTCACGCGATCCAACTCCATCGGTAGACGGGAGTCGGGTACCAGACCCGACGGTGCCGTGACCGGCAAGAATACCGCCGGCCTGGACCGACGGTATGCCTCCAGGCCGGGCAGGTCCATTACCGGCACGGCGTGTTTGTCGTTGTGGCACAACGTAATCACCGCCGGCCCTCGCCTGTCACGCCCGGGTGGGGACCGCGGTCGCGGCGTGCTGCGTTGCGTCTGGTCCGACCACTGACGGGTCAAAGACGTTGCTGCACAACGGCATCCGCCGGTTATCGAGTGACCGACGGCTTCCAGGAAGGCCGTCGGGCCTCGTATCCGGAGATCTCGCCGGCGTGCCGGAGAGTGAGGCTGATGTCGTCCAGACCTTCGAGCAACCGCCACCGGGTGTACTCGTCGATCTGGAACGAGGCGACGACGTCACCGGCGGTGACCGTGCGTGACACGAGGTCGACGGTGACGGAGGTCCCCGGGTCGTTCTCGAGCAGCTTCCACAGCAGCTCCACGTCGTCCTGGGCACATAGCGCGGTCAGCAGGCCGCCCTTCCCGCTGTTGCCGCGGAAGATGTCGGCGAACCGACTCGAGATGACGACCCGGAAGCCGTAGTCCATCAGGGCCCAGACCGCGTGCTCGCGAGAGGAGCCGGTGCCGAAGTCCGGGCCGGCCACCAGCACCGAGCCACTCGAATACGCCGGATGGTTGAGCACGAACGTGCCGTCACCTCGCCAGGCCGCGAAGAGCCCGTCCTCGAACCCGGTTCGCGTCACCCGCTTGAGGTACTCGGCCGGGATGATCTGGTCGGTGTCGACGTTGCTGCGCCGCAGCGGAACTCCGACACCGGTGTGCGACACGAACCTGTCCATCACACCAGCGCTTCCTCTACTGCCGGATCGAGGTCGGCCGGGCCGGACAGCGTGCCTCGCACCGCCGTGGCCGCCGCGACGAGCGGGCTCACCAGATGGGTCCGGCCACCTTTGCCCTGGCGGCCCTCGAAGTTGCGGTTGCTCGTCGACGCGCTCCGCTCCCCCGGGGCGAGCTGGTCGGGGTTCATGCCCAGGCACATCGAGCACCCGGGGAGCCGCCACTCGGCGCCGGCCTCGGTGAAGACGACATCGAGCCCCTCGGCCTCGGCCTCCAGTCGGACCCGCGCCGACCCGGGCACGACGAGCATCCGTACGCCGTCGGCCACTCGTCGACCGCGGATGACGCCCGCGGCGGCTCGCAGGTCCTCGATGCGACCGTTGGTGCACGAACCGACGAAGACGGTGTCGACGCGCACGTCCCGCAACGGCGTTCCCGGCGTCAGGTCCATGTACTCCAGTGCTCGGCGCGCGGTGACCCGGTCGCCCTCGTCGGCCATGAGCTCGGGGTCGGGCACGACGTCGCCCAACGGTGCACCCTGACCCGGGTTCGTGCCCCAGGTGACGAACGGCGTGAGCGTAGCCGCGTCGAGCACCACCTCGGTGTCGAAGACGGCGTCGTCATCGCTGCGCAGCTCGCTCCAGGCGGCGATCGCGGCATCCCAGTCGATGCCGGTCGGGGCGTGGTCCCGCCCCTTCAGATAGTCGAACGTCGTCTCGTCGGGCGCGATCATGCCGGCTCTGGCGCCGGCCTCGATCGACATGTTGCACACCGTCATCCGGGCCTCCATGGACAGTGCTCGGATGGCGCTGCCGCGGTACTCGATGACGTGGCCCTGGCCACCGCCGGTGCCGATGCGGGCGATGACCGCGAGCACGATGTCCTTGGCGGTGACGCCTTCGGCGAGCTCGCCGTCGACCGTGACGGACATGGTGCGGAACGGCATCAGCGGCAGGGTCTGCGTCGCGAGCACGTGCTCGACCTCGGAGGTCCCGATGCCGAACGCCAGGGCCCCGAAGGCCCCGTGCGTGGAGGTGTGGCTGTCGCCGCAGACGATGGTGGCGCCGGGTTGGGTGAGTCCGAGCTGGGGGCCCACCACGTGCACGATGCCCTGTTCGGCGTCGCCCATCGGGTAGAGCGTCACCCCGAACTCGGCGCAGTTGCGGCGCAGCGTCTCGACCTGGGTGCGACTGACCGGGTCGCTGATCGGGCCGGGCACGGTGGGGACGTTGTGATCCTCGGTTGCCAGGGTGAGGTCGGGGCGGCGCACCGGGCGTCCCGCGAGCCGGAGCCCGTCGAACGCCTGCGGGCTGGTGACCTCGTGGAGAAGGTGGAGGTCGATGTAGAGCAGGTCGGGCTCCCCGTCGCCCCGCCGCACGACGTGCGACTCCCAGACCTTCTCGGCCAGCGTGCCCGGCATCCCTCCACCTCTCCCGCCCGACATGACCACCACGACCGGGCATCGCGGGCGAGTCGGCGTCGTTACCGTCTCGCCGCGTGTGGTCGAGGGTGACACGCGGGTGAGGCGGACGAACTTGCGTCTCGTTAAGTGAGACGTCAATATCATTCCATGGACGATTCCTCGGGAGTCGGGGTGCTCGACAAGGCGGCCGTCGTGCTGTCCGCGCTCGAGGCCGGGCCGTCGACCCTGGCCCAGCTGGTGACGGCAACCGGCCTGGCACGGCCGACCGCGCATCGCCTCGCAGTCGCTCTGGAGCATCACCGGCTCGTGACTCGCGACCTGCAGGGCCGCTTCGTCCTCGGGCCCCGCCTCGGGGAGCTGGCCGCCGCCGTGGGCGAGGACCGGCTGCTGGCCGCCGCAGGCCCGGTGCTCGGCGCGCTGCGGGACCACACCAACGAGAGCGCCCAGCTGTTCCGCCGGCAGGGCGAGTACCGGGTCTGCGTCTCGGCCGCGGAGCGGCCCGTGGGCCTACGCGACAGTGTCCCGATCGGCGCCACGCTGTCGATGCGCGCCGGGTCGGCCGCCCAGGTGCTGCTCGCGTGGGAGGAACCCGACCGGCTGCACCGCGGGCTCCAGGGCGCCGCCTTCACCGCGACCGCGCTCTCCGGAGTACGTCGCCGCGGGTGGGCGCACAGCGTGGGCGAACGCGAACCCGGCGTGGCCTCGGTGTCGGCGCCGGTGCGCTCACCGTCGGGTCGGGTCATCGCGGCGGTCTCCATCTCCGGGCCGATCGAGCGGCTGTCCCGCCAGCCGGGCCGCCTGCACGCGGCCACGGTGGTGGCCGGGGCGACCAAGCTCACCGAGGTGCTGGCCCGGCACGCTGCCAACCAGGAAGTGCAGAACCACGCCTGAGACGGCGAGCCGACGGTTGCTGTCAGAAGGCCACGACCGACACGATCACCACCGGGGCGAGGTAGCAGGTGACCAGCGCCACGTACCACCTCGACGCCACGACCACGAACGACTCCACCCATGATCCCAGCCGAGCGGAGGTCCGTCGCGGGACCAGCTCGCCGAACCATCTGCCGAGCCGATACCTCACCTCGCACGCCGCGTCAGGAACCCGGTCACGCTGCGCGATGACGTCCATCGCCACCCGCATGGACAGCAGCCAGGGGATGACGACCGCCGCTACCGCCAGCGGTTCGGCAACGGCCGACACCATGATCTCGACCCGGTCCAGCTCGGGCCGGCCTGCCGCAGCCGTCATCCGCTGCGCCACGGTCTCTCCGTAGACGGCGGCAGCACCGAAGAGGGTCACAGCGAACAGGCCACGGAGCAGGCCCAGCCACCGCACGGCGAGCACCGATGTCGGCGGCCGGTACGGGAGGTGGGCAGCCACCGCCAGCACGGCGCTCCACGTGACCAGGACGCCGCCGGATGCCGCTACCGCCGCGGGTACTCCCAGTCCCGTCGAGGCCAGGACGACGACGATGCCGGCCCAGGTGGCGAGCAGGGCACGGCCGGGCCGAAGGGCTGCAGCGGCAGCGCGCTCGACCGGGGTGACGATGTCGACGGCTGGCAGGGCCGACCTCCTGGAGACGAGTGGACCGTCCAGAGGCTTCCCGAGGTGGCGCCACGCGCGCAAGTGTGGCCAGCCGTCGCGAACACCCGCACTCGCGAGCGGCCCTCGCCGACGACCGTGCCGACCACGCCGATATCGGGCAGGGGCGTGGTACGGGAGACGCCCCTGCGCCACCTTCCGTACCACGCCGGCTCTCCCTCCCGGGGCCTGCGTGAGCGCCCGGGTCGTGAGACGTTTCACGACCCCGTCGCGGCATCGTCGCGAGAGTCCTGCCGCAAGTGACGGTACCCGGAAGAACGCCCGAACGGGCTATCGGCAACACACTCTTTTCGTGCCTCGTCACCTCGCCCCAACCTCGGCCACGATCGGAGCACCCGTTGACGACCGCCGGATGACGACCGCCGATCCACAGAACGGAACGACGCCGCTCAGAAGCCGAGGCGCTGGAGCTGGCGCGGGTCGCGCTGCCAGTCCTTGGCGACCTTGACGTGCAGGTCGAGGTGGACCCGCTGACCCAGGAGCGCCTCGATGCCGCGCCGCGCGTTCGTGCCGACCTCGCGGAGCCGGGACCCGCCCCGGCCGATGACGATCGCCTTCTGGCTGTCGCGTTCGACGAAGACGTCGACGCGCACGTCGAGGAGCGGGTCGTCATCCGGGCGCCCCTCGCGGGGCACCATCTCGTCGACGACCACGGCGAGGCTGTGCGGCAGCTCGTCGCGGATGCCCTCGAGCGCCGCCTCGCGCACCAGCTCCGCGACCATCACCGCTTCGGGCTCGTCGGTGAGCTCGCCGTCCGGATAGAGCGGCCCGGGCGAGGTGGGGAGGTGATCGGACAGCACTCGCGCGACGTCGTCGACCTGCTCCCCGGATGTCGCGGAGCAGGGGACGATGGCGGCCCAGTCACCCAGGCGGTCTATGGCCACGAGGTGCGCCGCCAGCCGCCCCCGGTCGACGGTGTCGCTCTTCGTGGCCACCGCGACCACCGGGGTGCCGCGGCCGCGCACGGCCTCGGTGAGCTCGGCGGCGATGAACTGGTCACCGGGGCCGACCCGCTGGTCCGCGGGGAGACAGAACCCGATGACGTCGACCTCGAGCAGGGTGGCCCGCACGAGGTCGTTGAGCCGCTCCCCCAGCAGCGTTCGCGGCTTGTGCAAACCGGGGGTGTCGACGAGCACCAGCTGGCCGGTGCCGGTGGTGACGATGCCCCGGATCGTGTGCCGCGTCGTCTGGGGCTTGCTCGAGGTGATCGCGACCTTGGTTCCGACGAGGGCGTTGGTGAGCGTGGACTTGCCCGCATTGGGTCGGCCGACCAGGCAGGCGAACCCGGCCCGGTAGGCGGGGAGCGTCGCTTTCTCGTCATCCGTCGCCTGCGCGTCGGGCGTGTCCCGGGAATCGTCCGGCATCCGCGCGCCGTCGACCGGCTGAGCGTCGCCCGTCATCCGGCACGCTCCTCCGCCACCTCGGTGGCGACCGCGGGCTCGACCCGCTCGACGAGCACCGTCGCGACCCGGTGCCGCCGGCCGGACATCCGCTCGGCCGTGAGGAGCAGGCCGGCGACCTCGGCGGTGGACCCGAGGATGGGCACGCGCCCGCTCACCTTGCCGATCAGCCCGCCGACGGTGTCGACCTCGTCGTCGTCGAGGTCGACCTCGAAGAGCTCGGCGAGGTCGTCGACGTGCATCGTGGCCGACACCCGCACCCGCCCGTCGCCGAGCGGCTCGACCTCGGGCGTCTCGCGGTCGTACTCGTCGGTGATCTCGCCGACGATCTCCTCCAGGATGTCCTCGATGGTGACCAGGCCGGCCGTGCCGCCGTACTCGTCGACGACCACCGCGAAATGGGTCTGGTCGCGCTGCATCTCGCGTAGCAGGTCGTCGACCGGCTTGCTCTCGGGCACGAACGGCATGGGCCGCATCAGCTCGGTGACCACGACCTCCCGCGCCGACGGGTCGGCGTTGAGGCGGCGCACGACGTCCTTCAGGTAGAGCAGGCCCAGGACGTCGTCGACGTCGTCGCCGACCACCGGGATCCGCGAGAACCCCGAGCGGATGAAGAGGTTCATCGCCTGCCGGCAGCGCCGGTCGTCGGGCACGGTGACCATGTCGGTGCGAGGCACCATGACCTCGCGGGCCACCGTGTCGCCGAGGTCGAAG
>JBOFLR010000608.1:0-3596 GCA_051657965.1 Dermatophilaceae bacterium | reverse complement strand
GGCACCATGGCGGCCGCGCTCAACGGCATGGGCCTCTCGGGCGTCGCGCCGGGCGTCGACCTCGTCAACGTCCGCGCCGGCCAGGACAGCGGCTACTTCTTCCTCACCCCGACGGTCAACGCGCTCACCTACTCCGGGGATGCCGGCCTCGACGTGGTGAACATGTCGTTCTACGTCGACCCGTGGGCCTACAACTGCGAGGGCGGCGCGCCCGAGGACAGCCCGGAGCAGGCGGCCGAGCAGGACCTCACCATCGAGGCGATGACGCGCGCGCTCCGCTACGCGCACCGCAAGGGCGTGACTCTCGTCGGAGCCCTCGGCAACAACCACGAGGACCTCTCGAAGCCGCGCGTCGACACGTCCAGCCCCAACTACCCGGCCGACACCGCGTACCCGCGCACCATCGACAACGCGACCTGCTTCGACCTCCCGATCGAGGGCCCGCACGTCATCGGTGTCTCGGCGCTCGGCCCGTCGGAGCGCAAGTCCGACTTCTCGAACTACACCACCGACCTCGACTCGCAGGAGATCGAGGTGTCCGCACCGGGCGGCTGGTTCCGTGACGGCTTCGGCACGCCGACCTTCCGCACCAACGAGAACATGATCCTGTCCACGGCCCCGCTCGGCGTGCTCCAGGCCGAGGAGCTGGTCGACGAGGCCGGCGAGATCACCGAGGCCGGCGTCGCAGCGGGCGTCCAGAAGGCCTGCACCGACACACCGGCCAAGGGCGCCACGAGCTGCGGCTACTACCAGTACCTCCAGGGCACCTCGATGGCGTCGCCGCATGCCGCGGGTGTGGCTGCGCTGGCGGTCTCGGCGCACGGCAAGGCCGGTCGCGGCGGGTTCGGGCTCGCCCCGGAGCGGGTGCGCAAGATCGTGCTCGGCGGAGCCACCGAGCACGCCTGCCCCGAGGGTGGCGTGCAGTCCTATCTCGACGAAGGTCGCGACGCCGAGTTCACCGCCACCTGCACCGGTGACGAGAACTTCAACGGGTTCTACGGCCGGGGCATCGTCAACGCCCTCGCAGTGGTCCGGTAGCCCGCCCACCCGGCCGCTGACCAGACCGGATGCCGCCCGCGCATGGTGCGCGGGCGGCATCCGGCTGTCTCGATCGGGGTTGGTCGTCGACCGAGCGGTCAGCCCAACTGGGCGATGGGACAGCCCACCTGGGCGATGGGTCAGCCCACCTGGAACGTGTAGGTGACGTTGCCGGAGGTGCGGCCTTCCTTGGTCGTGGCCTTGAAGACGAGCGTGTACGTGCCGGTCGTGCTGAACGTCCAGTTCCCGTGCCCGTGCGTGCCGGCACCGATGCCGCCCGGCCACTGGTTGACCGTGCAGCCGGACGTGGTCGAGCTGTTGAGCTTGACCGACGGCGACCCGAGGCTGGTCTGGTACAGCGCGAACCGCCCGCCGCTCGGCACGGTGGACGACACCAGGCTCAGCTGGACCGGACCGGCGCTGGCGGGCACGTCGGAGGTGTTCCACCCGGCCCACACGACCCCGTTCGTGGACGTCTGAGGCAGGACGTAGACCCGTTGGCCGGCGCCCAGACACGACCACGCCGACCCGGTCGGCACCGTCGTGGTGGACGTCGCCGGCACCACGATCGGTGAGCCGGCCGTGGCGACGTCGTCGTTCGCCGGGCTGTAGGTCTTGATGTCGAGCGTGGTCGCGGTGGAGGTCCAGTCGATGTCGAGCACGTCGACGTGTCCCGAGGAGATCGTCGCGGCCGAGGCCGGGCCGGACATGGCCGCGGCGAGCCCAGCGGCACACGCCCCTGCGGCGAGCACACGTCCGGCCCGCCGGATCGCGGTGGCGCTCATCGGACCGACACCACGAGCGTCGCCGGGGCGGAGGTGACCCGTGCCCCGGTGTCGGCGAGGACGCCGGTGGCCTGGTAGGTGATCCGGTAGGTGCCCGGCTTCTCGAACGCGACGTTGGCGTGGAAGTGCTCACCGGCGGTGAGGGGGATGACGTCGGGTGTGCTGTCCTCGGAGTCCGCGACCACCTGGGGTGAGCCGTCCGCTCCCTCGGTGAACACGCTGACGCCATCCGGGCCGGAGAGCTTGGTGAAGCGGGCCTCGACCGTGTCGCCGACGAAGGTGCCGGGCTCGATCTCCTCGGCGGAGAAGCCGGGCCAGAGCAGGTCGGGGTTCTGGGCCTGCGGGAGGATCGAGACGGTGCTCCCGGCCGCGCCGAGGAACCGGTATGCGGGGTCGTCCGGGACGGTGGTCCGGGCCCCGCGCAGAGCCACCAGGAGGACGTCGTCCGGGTCGCGCTCGACGTCGGGCGTGACGCTCTCGTCGTGCACCGCCAGCTCGAACTCGCCATCCTCCCAAGCGATGTCGACCACGTCGACGTGCCCGGTGGTGAGGGAGACGCGCGACGTGGACACGTCGCTCGCCTGGGCGAGCGACGGGATCGCGACGGCGGTGGTCGTGCCCACCGTCACGGCGGCGAGTGCTGCGGTGAGACCGCGGCGTCGCAGGGTCGAGGGAACGTTCATGGTCGTCCTTCCGGTCGGGATCGGCGCTCCTGCGCCGCCCGCAACCTATCGCAAATGATAATCAGTCTCAATTGGGCGGCGGCGGGCGACGAGGCCGTGCCGGGGCCCGAAGACCGCGGCGAGGAGGAACGCGCCGGTCGTGATCAGCGCGATGGTGCCGCCGGCAGGGAGGTCGAGTGACCACGACAGGTAGATCCCGACGAGGACGGCGCCCGCGCCGGTGGCCGCCGAGAGCGCCATCATCGGCACCAGCCGGTCGGTGAGCAGCCGAGCCGTGGCGGCCGGAGTGACGAGCAGGGCGAGCACGAGGATGTTCCCGATGGTCCGGACCGAGATCACCACGGCGAGCGTGACGAGCACGTAGAGCGAGATGTCGACCGCGAGCACGGGAAGACGGGCCGCCCGGGCCAGCTCGGGGTCCAGGCTCACCGCGACGAGGTCGCGATGCAGCAATGTGGTCAGCAGGACGACGACGGCGGCCACTCCCGCGGTGACGAGGACCTCCTCGTCGGGGATGCCGACGAGCGAGCCGAAGAGGACGTCGGACAGTGACCCGCTGTACCCCGGGGCTCGCGAGATCACCACGATCCCGATGGCGAAGGCGGCGACGAAGAACACGCCGATGACGCTGTCCTGACGCAGCCTCGGGAACTGGGAGAAGATCGCGACGAGCACCGCGGTGACCAGCCCGGCGGCCAGCCCTCCGACGAGGAGCGATCCCTGGAGGATGAACGCGACGGCCAGTCCCGGGAAGACGGCGTGGGCGACCGCGTCCCCGACGAACGCCATCCCGCGGAGCACCACGTGCGTCCCGACGACGCCGCAGACGACCGCGGAGAGCGTGGTCACGAGGAGTGCCTTGGGCAGGAACGACAGGACCGGGTTGGTGAGGTCGCCGACGAACTCCCACGGTGTCAGCACGAGGTCACCCCGGCCTGGTCGAGGAGGAGTGAGCCCGGCCCGACGCCGTAGGTCTCCTGCCAGGGCTCGGGCGTGCGCAGCCGGGCCGGAGGGCCCTGGGCGATCACCCGTCCGCGGAGCAGCACCACCACATCGCTGGTCGCCATCGCGGTGTGTACGTCGTGGGTCG
>JBOFLR010000607.1:0-14163 GCA_051657965.1 Dermatophilaceae bacterium | reverse complement strand
CAGGCTCGCCAGCGCAAGCGGGCGCTCGAGGACCAGGCACCCGCGGACCGGCCGGATGCCGTCCCGGTCACCTCCGGCGCCCCGGTCACGGCCGGCGGCCTCGACGGTGCCGAGGATGACGCGACCCTCACCGGACGGGCGGTGCACGCCTACGCCCGCCCCGGGCCGCGCAACCAACCGCGACGTACCCCCAGGTCGAAGCGCTGACCAGCCCCCGTCCCTCCTCCGGCCGGCCGGCCGAGGTGTCGGCGGTCATCGCCGGCGCGCTGCGCGACGTCCCCGATTTTCCCCGGCCAGGGGTGATGTTCACCGACATCACCCCGCTGCTGGGCGACCCCGAGGCGTTCTCGGTCGTCATCGAGGCCCTGGCCGACCAGCACGGGCGCCGCGTCGATGCCGTCGCCGGTGTCGAGGCCCGCGGGTTCGTCATCGGCTCGGCGCTCGCGCACCGGCTCGGGGTGGGCTTCGTGCCGGTGCGCAAGGCCGGCAAGCTTCCCGGCCCGACGGCGACGGCGTCCTATGACCTCGAGTACGGCTCGGCGACCATCGAGGTCCACCTCGACGCGATCGGCGCAGGTCGGCGGGTGCTGGTTGTCGACGACGTGCTGGCCACCGGCGGCACCGCAGCGGCGGCCTGGGACCTCCTCGAGCGTATCGGCGGTGAGGTCGTCGGGTTCGCCTGCGTGGTCGAGCTGGCGTTTCTCGGCGGCAGGCGGCGCCTGGCGCCTCGCGAGGTGAGCGCGCTGCACGTCATCCGCTAGCAGCCGACTACCATCTGGTCATGGCGGAGGAGATCACCACGGCCGTGCCGGGCGCACCGGCGGCGGTGTCGTCCCGCGCCCGTGCCCGAGCCGCACTCGCCCGGGTCGGGCGCCAGCGGCCGCCGACCAACCCCGTGCTGGAGCCACTGCTCCAGGTGGTGCGGTCCACCCACCCCAAGGCCGACGTCGACCTCGTCGAGCGCGCGTACGCCGTCGCCGAACGGGCTCACGACGGTCAGAAGCGGCGCTCGGGCGACGACTACATCACCCACCCGCTCGCCGTCACCACCATCCTCGCCGAGCTCGGGATGACGCCCACGACCCTCGCCGCGGCGCTGCTCCACGACACGGTCGAGGACACCGCCTACAGTCTCGTGGCGCTGCGCCGGGACTTCGGTGACGAGATCGCGATGCTCGTCGACGGGGTGACCAAGCTCGACAAGATGACCTACGGTCAGGCCGCCCAGGCCGAGACGGTGCGCAAGATGGTCGTGGCGATGGCCCGCGACATCCGCGTTCTCGTCATCAAGCTCGCCGACCGGCTGCACAACGCCCGGACGTGGCGATACGTGTCGCAGGAAAGCGCCCAGCGCAAGGCGCGGGAGACGCTCGAGATCTACGCGCCGCTCGCCCACCGCCTCGGGATGAACACCATCAAGTGGGAGCTGGAAGACCTCAGCTTCCAGGCGCTGTACCCGAAGGTGTACGACGAGATCGTGCGCCTGGTGGCGGAGCGCGCACCCGCTCGGGAGGAGTACCTCGCCGGGGTGCGCGAGCACGTGAGCAGCGACCTGCGCTCGGCGAAGATCAAGGCGGTCGTCACCGGAAGGCCCAAGCACTACTACTCCGTGTACCAGAAGATGATCGTCGGCGGTCGCGACTTCGAGCAGATCTACGATCTCGTGGCGGTGCGGGTCCTCGTCGACACGGTGCGCGACTGCTACGCGGCGCTCGGGTCCTTGCACGCCCGGTGGAACCCGGTGCCCGGCCGGTTCAAGGACTACATCGCCATGCCGAAGTTCAACATGTACCAGTCGCTGCACACGACGGTCATCGGGCCCGAGGGCAAGCCGGTCGAGATCCAGATCCGTACCCAGACCATGCACCGGCGTGCCGAGTACGGCGTGGCCGCCCACTGGAAGTACAAGGAGGACCCGAAGGGCGGCTCGGCGAGCCGGCCCTCCGACGGCGGCGCCGAGGCGGTCGGCGACATGTCCTGGCTGCGCCAGCTGCTCGACTGGCAGCAGGAGACATCCGACCCGGGGGAGTTCCTGGAGTCGCTGCGCTTCGAGATCACCGCGAGCGAGGTCTACGTCTTCACGCCGAAAGGGCAGCTGGTCGGACTGCCGTCCGGCTCCACGCCGGTCGACTTCGCCTACGCCGTCCACACCGAGGTGGGTCACCACTGCATCGGCGCACGGGTCAACGGGCGGCTGGTCCCGCTGGAGAGCACACTCGACAACGGCGACGTGGTCGAGGTGCTCACGTCGAAGGCCGACTCGGCCGGTCCGTCGCGTGACTGGCTGAACTTCGTCCGTTCCGCCCGGGCCCGGAACAAGGTGCGCCAGTGGTTCACCAAGGAGCGCCGCGAGGAGATGATCGAGTCGGGGAAGAACTCGCTCGCGACGGCCATGCGCAAGCAGGGCCTGCCGCTGCAGCGACTCACGACCGTCGAGTCCCTGACCGGCGTCGCCGAGGAGCTCCGGTTGCCGGGCATCGATGCGCTCTACGCCGCCGTCGGCGACGGGACCGTCTCCTCCCAGCACATCGTGTCCAGGCTGGTGGCATCGGTCGGTGGGGAAGAGGGGGCGAGCGAGGACATCGCCGAAGCCGCGTTGCCGGTACGGACCCGCAACTCCTCGCGGCGGCATCACGACCCCGGCGTCGTCGTCAGGGGTATGAGCGATGTGTGGGTCAAGCTCGCCAAGTGCTGCACACCGGTGCCGGGCGACGAGATCATCGGCTTCGTGACCCGCGGCAACGGTGTGTCGGTGCATCGTCGCGACTGCACCAACGCCGATGCGCTGCTCGCCCAGTCGGAGAAGATCATCGAGGTGGACTGGGCGCCCACCGCGGGCAGTCTGTTCCTCGTGCAGCTGCAGGTCGAGGCGCTCGATCGCTCTCGGCTGCTCTCCGACGTCACCCGGGTCATCTCCGACCACGGGGTCAACATCCTGTCCGCGGCCGTGACGACCTCACGCGACCGGGTGGCCAAGCTGCACTTCACCTTCGAGATGGGTGACCCGGGCCATCTCGGCCACGTCATCCGAGCGGTACATCGCATCGACGGCGTCTTCGACGCACACCGGGTCACCGGCGGGCGACGCGAGCCCGACCGGGTCTGACACGTTCCTCCCTGTGTCGAGCCCGCGGCAGCGCACCACCGGCTGGCCAGCCGGGACAGGCCCGGCTGGAAGACCGTGACAGGCCCAGCCGGACAGGCGACTCAGGATTGTTGAGGCAGCCGGCGCAGCAGCATCGTCACGTAGACATCGGCGATGTCCTCCGCCGTGTCGATCGCGAACACGGCCGCGCCACCCCGTTCGCTGGTGGGAACGGCGGCGGCCACCGTCCGCAGCTGGGCCTGATCCACGCCACCCATGCCGACGAGCAGCACCGTGACCGGCTTCTCCGGGTCCGCCTTCTCGGCCAGGCGAGCCCGCAACTGCTCGAGAGACAAGCCACCGGACGGGTCGTCGTTGACCCCGTCGGTGAACAGCGTCACGAGGTTGGCCGCCCGCGGGTCGTACTCCTCGACCGCCTTCGCGTACGCGGCATCGAGCGTGTCGTGGAGGCCGGTGTCGCCGCCGAGCCGGCTCCCGAGCGAGCCGAGCGAGAAGGCGAGCTTGGCCCGGTGGTCCTCGCGCCCGAGCACCTGCACCGGCTGGAGCTGGGTCCAGTCCTGCTCGCCCCGTTGCCGGGTCGAGAACGTCCACAGCCCCACCGAGTTCTGGTCGGCGAGCAGGTCGATCGCCCCGGTGGCGGCCTGGGCAGCGACCTGGATCCGCGACTCACGACCCGAGCCGGCAGGTTGCCGCATCGAGCCCGACGTATCGATGACGGTCAGCAGGCGGGTCGGTGTCGTGATGGCCTGCCACATCTGGTCGGCGCCCTCGGCGGCCGACGGCGTGGCGCTCGGTCTGGACTGCATCGCGGTCGCCGGTGGCGCACCGGCGACGACCGGCTCGAGGTCGGCTGGCGTACGGAACCCGCGGTCGCGCAGCGCCTGCTGACCCTTCGACGACGTGAACGCCGCCTCGAGCTCGTCGACGGCCTCCTGCGGTGCGGACGTCGAGGAGACCAGCGGGAAGTCGAGAGCCTGGATGGCGGAACCCGGCACCGCGAGCGTGAGGCCGGAGACTCCGGAGGCGGCGACCTGCTGCTCCGTCGCGGGGAACACGGCCGGGTCGGACCCAGTGGTGTGAGAGGTGAACAAGGTGGCCTCGGGCACGACCCGGCTGAGCATGCCGCCGATCCCCGCCAGCGCTGCTCGACGCTGTTCCGCCGGGCGGGCGTCGACCTCTGCCAGACCCGACATGAGGGCCAGCTGACCGACCGCCGAGCTGTTGGGGTCCGGCAACCGGGTGTTCTCGGCGAAGACCACCGATCCCCAGCTCAGCGGGTCCGGAGGGGTGAGGTCGGCCGGGATGACGACCACCACCGGAGTCGCCGCCACCGACGCGCCGACGCGCACCTTCCCGGCCGATGAGCGAGCGACCTGTTCGGCGACCAGGGTCGAGTCGGGCAGCCAGACCATGGGGGTCTCACCCGAGCCGGAGCTGAACCGCGCTGCGGTCGCCGCCGTGGACTCTGCCGTCACGCGGTAGGTCGCACATCCTCCGATGTCGTCGGTGAGTTCGCGCACCACCGGTTCCATGGCGGGTGTGGTGACGACCGAGATCGCGGCCTCGTCGTCGCATCCGAAGGCGTCGATCGCCGGCAGGATCGTGCCGTCCTCGGCCACCACCACCCACGCCCGCCATCCGACGATACCGAGGACGAGGGCGACGACGGCAGCCGTCGCGACCCATCGTCCGCGGGAACGGTCAACCTGACCTCCGTGTCGTCCCATTCCCTGCTCCTTCTCGCTACATGGGCCTCACCTCGGGCCGGGTCGTGCGTAATCCTGCGTGGCCCCCCATGCTGCTGATCTCGGCGGGGTCACCCGCCGCCGAACTCGTCGAGGCCGGCTCGAGCCTGGTCGAGCCATTGGCGCTGCGTCTCGAGCCGCTGGCGGGCCGCCGCGGCGGCTGCCTGATCACCGGTGGCCTCGGCCTTCGTGACCTCGGCCTCGACGGCGGCCACGGACGCCTCGAGCTGGTCGGCGAGCGACCGTGCCCGCGCGGCCACCTCGGGGTTGGTGGCCCGCCACCGGCGCTCCTCGGCGTCCCGGACGGCCCTCTCGACCGCCCGCATGCGCTTCTCGACCCGGTCGAGGTCGCCGCGCGGGACCTTCCCGGCACGCTCCCATCGGTCCTGGATGCCGCGCAGGCTCACCTTGGCGGTCTCCACCTCCGCGACGGGAAGCAGCGCCTCGGCCTCGACGAGCAGCTGTTCCTTGACCGCGAGATTGCCGCGGAACTCCTGATCCTCGGCGGCGGCGACCTGGTCCTTGGCGGTGAAGAAGGTGTCTTGAGCCGCACGGAACCGCTCCCAGAGCGCGTCGTCGTCGTTCCGGGCGGCTCGCCCGGCCCGCCGCCACTGCTCCATCAGCTGCTTGAAGGTCCGGGCGGTGGGCCCCCAGTCCGTGCTGGTCGCGAGCGCCTCGGCCTCCACGACCAGTGACTCCTTGGTGGCCTTGGCCTCGGCGCGTGTCGACTCGAGCTCGGCGTACCAGGCGCGCCGCGCCTTGTCGAAAGAGTTCCGGGCATGGCTGAACCGCTGCCACAGGGCGGACTCGGTGGTCTTGTCGAGCTTGGTCGCGGATCGCTGGTGACGCTTCCACTCGTCGAGCAGTGCCCTCATCTGCTCACCGCTGGTGCGCCACTGGGTGGATGCCGCCGGCTGAGCGGCGACGGCCTCGGCCTGGGCCACGATCGCCTCCCGCTCCTCGGCCGCGCGGCCGCGGGCCTCGGCGCGTAGCTCCGCTTCGGCCTCGCGCTTGGCCTCGAGCCCGCTCTCCACCCGGCCGACGGTGGCGAGCAGGGCCGGGATGTCGCCCACGACCCCGGCCTGCTCGACGTGCTCCTTCAGGGTGCTCAGGCCGTCGGCGACCTCCTTGGCCGACACCTCGGCGTTGTCCAGCCGTGCCTCGAGCAGGTCGGCCGAGGAGGCCAGCTCGTCGTACTTGCGCGCGAAGTACTGCACCGCCTCGTCCGGCGAGGCCCCTGGGTACGCGCCGACCTCCCGCTCCTCGTCGCCGACCCGCACGAAGACCCGACCCTGGTCGTCGACCCGCCCGAACCGCGCCGAGTCGGAGTGGGCGTGCCCGACCGGTGCGGCCACCGCGCCGTGCCGCGACTGCATCCGTGCGGCGAGGGCAGCCGGGGAGGGAACGGGGGGTGTCGGCCGGTCGGGCCTGGTCTCGTCGGGCACGTCAGGCCTTCTTCTCGGTGACAGCGACACTCAGGATGCTGATCGGCGCGGCCGGAGGTCCGTCCTCGGGGCTCCCGCCTCCGGGAGCGACACCCTCGGCGGCGACCCGGTCGACGATGTCCAGTCCTTCGGTCACCGTCCCGAAGATCGTGTACCCGGCGGGGTCGGGGAGGCTCGAGTCGTCGTAGACGAGGAAGAACTGCCCGCCGTTACCGGCCTTCGGGTCCTGGGTTCGGGCCATCGCCAGCGTGCCTCGCGGGTAGGCACCGCCCGCGGGTGCGTTCTCGACGCCGAACCCGTAGCCCGGTGTGCCCTGCCCGGTGCCGGTGGGGTCTCCGCACTGCAGCACCTTGAGCTGCGCGGTGGTGGTCAGGCGGTGGCACGGCCCGTTGCGCCAGTAGTCCTGCCGGGCGAGCTGGAGGAAGGACGCCACCGCTTGCGGCGCCTTCGCGCCGTCGAGAGTGAGCTCGATGTCGCCGCAGTTCGTGGTCATCGTGGCGACGAAGGTCTTGCCCGCCGCGGTGGCCTTGTCGGGGAGGGTGAGCTCGGCCCCGGTTCCGAGCGACTCCGGTGGCGGAGCACACCCGGCGAGCGAGCGGTCCCCCGGCGCGGTGGACGACTCCTCGTCGCCCCCGAACGCAAGCGCCGCGGCGGTCGCCCCGCCACCGACGACGGCCACGGTGGCGACCACGGCCACCACCCGCCGGATCCGGGCACGCCGCTCCGCGCGCTGGGCAGCCATCTTGATCCGCTTCTCATGGCGCCGGCGTGCACGAGCACGTACCTGCTCCTTGGTCGCCACGGGTGGTCCTCCCTGTCCGGGTCGTCAGCGGCGATCAGTGTAGGCAACCGACCTGCGGATACGCTCCACCGCGTGCTCATCGTGTCCTTCCCTGCCGCCGCCTTCGCCACGAACTGTTACGTGATCGCGCCGGCAGCGGGAGAGGAGTGCCTGGTCGTCGACCCGGGCATCGGCGTCGAGGACACCCTTCGCGACGTGCTCGCGGAGCACCGGTTGCGGCCCGCGGCGGTGCTGCTCACCCACGGCCACCTCGACCACGTCTACGCGGTGACGCCGGTGTGCGGAGGCGACATCGCGGCCTATGTGCACGGCGAGGACCGCTACCGGTTGCGTGATCCGCTCGCGACGGTGCCGCCGCCGATGCTCGCGATGATGGAGCAGCAGTTCGGACGTCGAGCCACCTGGCGTGAGCCGGAGCGGGTGCTCGAGGTGAGCGACCGGCAGCGGATGACGCTCGCCGGCCTCGATCTCGACGTCCGGCACGCGCCCGGCCACACCGAGGGATCGGTGCTGTTCGCGCTCGACGGGGCGCCCGACGGCGTCCCGGCCGAGGAGGAGGTCGACCGCACGGTGGTGGCCGGCGACGTGCTGTTCGCCGGCTCGGTCGGCCGCACCGACCTCCCCGGCGGCGACGACGCGGCCATGCGGCGCTCACTGCGCGACGTGGTCCTCCCGCTCGCCGACTCCACCCTGGTGCTCACCGGACACGGCCCGGTGACGACCATGCGCCGGGAGCGGGCGACCAACCCGTACCTGCGAGGATCGACCGCGTGAGCGAGACCGCCGACAACCACGGGGACGACACGGGACGGCCGGGCGAGACGGAGAGGGCCGCAGCGCGCAAGGTCACCCCCATCTCGGGGTTCCCCGAGCTGCTCCCCGCCGGCCGGCTCGCCGAGCTGCACGTGCTCGACGTCATCCGCGAGGTGTTCGAGCTGCACGGGTTCGCCCCGCTCGAGACCCGGGCCGTGGAGCCGGTGGAGCGGCTGCTCGGCAAGGGCGGCGACGCCGACAAGGAGATCTACGGCATCCGCCGCCTCGCCGCCGACGACCACACCGGGGCGGATGCCGAGCTCGGCCTGCACTTCGACCTCACCGTGCCGTTCGCCCGCTACGTGCTGGAGCACGCCGGCAAGCTCGCGTTCCCCTTCCGCCGCTACCAGGTGCAGAAGGTGTGGCGGGGCGAGCGCCCCCAGGAGGGCCGGTTCCGTGAGTTCACCCAGGCCGACATCGACGTGGTCGACGCCGGGCAGCTCGCGCCGCACGTCGAGGCCGAGCTACCGCTGGTCGTCGCCGAGGTCTTCCGGCGGCTGCCGGTCGGGGACTTCCGTATCCAGGTCAACAACCGCAAGGTGCCCGAGGGCTTCTTCCGCGGCATCGGGCTCGTCGACGTGGTGGGCACCCTGAGGATCGTCGACCGGCTGCCGCGGTTCGGGGCCGAGCGGGTCACCTCGATGCTGCTCGACGCGGGCGCGACGCACGAGCAGGCGCGCCTGGTGCTGGCCCTGGCCGCCATCCGCAGCGACGACCTGTCCTTCGTCGATGAGGTCCGTGCCCTCGGCGTCGAGCACCCCACCCTCGACGAGGGGCTCGACGCGCTGGCCGCGGTGATCCGAGCGGGGACGGCGCGTGCTCCCGGCACGCTCGTGGCCGACCTCGGTGTCGCCCGCGGCCTCGACTACTACACGGGCACGGTCTACGAGACCCAGCTCGTCGGCGACGAGTCCTGGGGCTCGGTGTGCTCCGGAGGCCGATACGACTCGCTCGCCAGCGACGGACGCACCACCTACCCCGGCGTCGGCATCTCGATCGGCGTGTCGCGGCTGGTGCACCTGCTCATCGCCCATCGCGGGCTCACGGCGTCGCGGTCGACGCCATCCGCGGTCCTGGTCGCGGTGTCCGAGGAAGCCGCACGTGATCGCTCCGACGCGGTGGCCGCAGCGCTGCGCGCCCGCGGCATCGCCTGCGAGGTGGCGCCGAGCGCGGCCAGGTTCGGCAAGCAGATCCGCCACGCGGACCGGCGCGGCATCCCCTACGTCTGGTTCCCGGGCGCCGGCGACGACGACCGCGACCAGGTCAAGGACATCCGCTCGGGCGAGCAGGTCGACGCCGACGCGGCCAGCTGGCACTGTCCCGACGCCGACCGGCGCCCCGTCATCCGCGTCCACTGACGGTCGTCGGGGCCGGTGGTCGCAGGCCCGCCTCCCTGAGCTCGAGCACGGCCAGGGCGCGGATGACGTCACGCTCACCGCGGCGCCAGGCGCCGGCCGGGTCGTCGGTGATCCGCGCCAGGCGCGGCATCGGCTGGTTCGCCATGGCCCGCAGCGCGAAGAGATCGAGATCGGTGTCGGCGTCGACGAGGCGCTGGGCCGCGCCCGCCTGCCGGGCGAACCGCCAGCGGAGCCGCAGCCACACCGCGCCGGTCACGACGACCGGCGCGAGCACCGTCACCACGGCCAGGACCAGGGCCAGCCGCTCCACGGCGTCGACCAGGCCGGTGCCGGCCTCCTCGAGCTCGGAGCCGACGCCGGCCACCGAACGGAACGGGGTGGCGACCCGGTCCTGCAACACCGGGAGGTCGTCGACCGAGTCACCGGCCGTGCTCATCGTGCCGCGGAACCCCGAGCCGGCGTCGGCCAGCCGGCGTCCGGGCTCGGCGAGCTGGAGCGTGGCGTCGTGCACCCATGCGCCGATCCGCACCCAGAGCACCGTCCACAGCACGATCCCGAGGTCTGCGGTCAGCTGGCGCAGCCGCCGCACCGGCAGGTCGCTGTAGAGCTTCATCCGTGATCCTCCGTGATCCCTGAGGTCGTGCCGAGCCGGCGTCGCGTCGGCACTAGACTTCCATCGCCCTGGACCCCTCAGGGCTCGCACGGACGGGCAACGGCGCCCGCCTCCTAGATCGAGACAGGTCTGATAACCGTGAAGGTCGGCATCCCCAGCGAGGTCAAGAACAACGAGTTCCGGGTCGGTATCACGCCGGTGGGCGTCCACGAGCTGGTCCGTCACGGCCACGAGGTGCTCGTGCAGAAGGGCGCCGGCGAGGGGTCGGCGATCCCGGACGACGACTACGTCGCCCAGGGCGCCCGGATCGTCGGTGTCGCCGACGACGTGTGGGGCGAGGCAGACCTCGTGATGAAGGTCAAGGAGCCGGTCGCCGAGGAGTACCACCGGCTCCGTGAGGGGCTGGTGCTCTTCACCTACCTCCACCTCGCCGCCGACGAGCCGCTGACCCGTGAGCTGGTCGAGAAGAAGGTCACGTCGATCGCCTACGAGACGGTGCAGCTGCCGTCCGGGCTGCTGCCGTTGCTCTACCCGATGTCCGAGGTCGCCGGCTGCCTCGCGCCCCAGGTGGGCGCGCACGCGATGATGAAGGCGCACGGCGGGCGGGGCGTGCTCATGGGCGGCATCGGCGGTGTCGCCAACGCCAAGGTGGTCGTGCTCGGCGCCGGGGTGGCCGGCCAGAACGCCGCGAACATCGCGCTCGGGATGGGCGCCGACGTCACGCTGCTCGACACCGACCTCGACAAGCTGCGGATGAGCTTCTGGCGCTACGACAACCGGGTCGCGCAGATCGCGTCGTCGGCGATGGCGGTCGCCGAGCAGGTGCACGACGCCGACCTCGTCATCGGCACGGTCCTCATCCCCGGCGCCAAGGCGCCCAAGCTCGTCACCGACGAGATGGTCAGCCGGATGAAGCCCGGCTCGGTGCTCGTCGACGTCGCCATCGACCAGGGTGGCTGCTTCGAGCACAGCCGGCCCACGACGCACGCCGACCCCACGTTCTCGGTCCACGAGTCGGTCTACTACTGCGTGGCCAACATGCCGGGCGCGGTGCCCACGACCTCGACGTGGGCACTGACGAATGCCACCCTCGCCTACGCCACCCGGATCGCCGACCACGGATGGCGCGACGCCTTGCGTGCCGAGGCGCCGCTCGCGCTGGGCTTGAACACCCATGCCGGCGCCGTCACCTGCGCGCCGGTCGCCGAGGCGTTCGGGATGCCGAGTGTCGCTGTGGCCGAGGCGCTCTCCTGACCGGTTCCGACCCGTCTGTGGCGTCGCCGACTACCGGTGCCGATCCGTCGGCCGCGCCGCCGGTCGCACTGGATCTGGCGGTTCGCACGTGGCTCGCCCACCTCGACGTCGAGAGGGGCGTCTCGCGCCACACCCTGGCTGCGTACCGGCGAGACCTGCGCCGTTGGGTCGGCTTCCTCGCCGGCGCCGGGGTGACCGATCCTCGCCAGGTCACCGAGGCACAGGTCGCCGAGTTCGTCGCCCGGCTCCGCGAGGGCGACGGCACCCACCCGCCGCTGGCGGCGTCATCCGCCGCGCGCACCGTCGTCGCGGTCCGGGGCCTGCATCGCTTCCTGGCGCTCGAGGGCGTCGTCGACGGTGACCCGGCGCGCGGCGTCCACCCCCCGCGCCTCCCGAGCCGGCTGCCCAAGGCGATCTCGGTCGACGAGGTCCGCCGGCTGCTCGAGGCCGCCGCCATCGGTGACACGCCGACGGCGTTCCGCGACCGAGCGCTGCTCGAGGTCCTCTACGGGACCGGTGCGCGCATCTCGGAGGCCGTCGGTCTCGACGTCGACGACATCGGCCCCGATGTGGTCCGCCTGCGCGGCAAGGGGGGCAAGGAACGGCTCGTCCCGCTCGGCTCCTACGCCGCCGACGCGCTCACCACCTGGCAGGTGCGGGGGCGGCCGGCGCTCGCGGCACGGGGGCGGGGCACCCCCGCGATGTTCCTCGGAGCTCGCGGCGCCCGCCTCGGTCGACAGGGCGCGTGGTCGACGCTGCAAGCTGCCGCCGAGCGCGCTCGGCTGGGAGGGCGGGTGTCGCCGCACACGCTGCGCCACTCGTTCGCCACCCATCTCCTCGAGGGCGGCGCCGACGTCCGGGTGGTCCAGGAGCTCCTCGGTCATGCCTCGGTCACCACCACGCAGGTGTACACCCTGGTCACCGTGCACCAGTTGCGGGAGGTCTACGTCCAGAGCCATCCGCGGGCCCGCTGATAGGGTCGGGTCCGTTCGGCGGCGGGTTGGCCGCACGTGAGGGCAAGGACCGGGAGTGAGAGTGGCCGAGACCGAGGCGGCGCTGACCTCCGAGATGACAGCACGTCACCAGGCCGAGCCTCGAGGGGGAGCGGGCTCGTCGGCCGACAGGGCGCCGGCGGAGCACTCTCTGGGGGTCGACCTCGACGGTCATCTCGGCGCCACCGGCCGCCCGATGCCGGAGTTCCCCGAACCGGCGCCGTTGTCGTCGCACGGGCCGGCGCGGATCATCGCGATGTGCAACCAGAAGGGCGGCGTCGGCAAGACGACCACCACGATCAACCTCGGCGCGGCCCTGGCCGAGGCCGGGCGCACGGTGTTGCTCGTCGACTTCGACCCGCAGGGCGCGCTGTCGGTGGGCTTGGGCATCCCCGCCCACCAGCTCGAGAACACGGTCTACACGCTGCTCCTCGGGCACGGGGTCGACGTGCGCGACGTCGTGCAGCACACCCAGGTGCCCGGCCTCGACATCCTCCCGGCCAACATCGACCTCTCCGCCGCCGAGGTGCAGCTGGTCGGCGAGGTGGCGCGGGAGCAGATCCTCGCCCGGGTCCTGCGGCCGGTGCTCGACGACTACGACGTCGTCCTCATCGACTGCCAGCCCTCGCTCGGCCTGCTCACGGTCAACGCCCTGACCGCGGCGCACGGCGTGATCATCCCGTTGGAGTGCGAGTTCTTCGCGATGCGCGGTGTCGCGCTCCTGGTGGAGACCATCGAGAAGATCACCGACCGGCTCAACCCGCGGCTCCAGGTCGACGGCATCCTCGCCACGATGTACGACGGCCGCACGCTGCACTCCCGTGAGGTCGTGGCGAGCGTCGTCGAGCACTTCGGCGATCAGGTGTTCCACACCGTGATCTCGCGCACCGTGAAGTTCCCCGACGCCACGCTCGCGGCCGAGCCGATCACGACCTACGACACCGCCCACAAAGGGGCCGACGCCTACCGTCAGCTGGCCCGTGAGCTGATCGCGCGGGGCGGGGCGGCCTGACCGGCATGACGACGACGCCCCCCGAGACCGCCGGGGGCGAGGCGCCCACGGCGCAGCGCGATGCCGTGGTGCCCGGCGGCATCCTCACCCGCCGTGTCCCGGCCAGGGTGTTCGAGGTCGACCTCGACGTCTTCTCCGGCCCGTTCGACCTCCTCCTCGGCCTCATCGGCAAGCACCAGCTCGACATCACCGAGATCGCGCTCGCCACCGTCACCGACGAGTTCATCGCACACCTTCGCGCGGCGCGCGAGACCGAGGCCGGCTGGGACCTCTCCCAGGCGTCGGAGTTCCTCGTGGTCGCCGCGACGCTGCTCGACCTCAAGGCGGCCCGGCTCCTGCCGCAGACCGGCCCCGAGGACGAGGACGACCTGGCCCTCATCGAGGCCCGCGACCTGCTCTTCGCCCGGCTGCTGCAGTACCGGGCGTTCAAGGACATCGCACACACCTTCGGTCACCGGATGGCCACCGCGGGCCGCAGCCATCCGCGGGCGGTGGCCCTCGAGCCGCACCTCGCCGCGTTGCTGCCCGAGCTGGTCATGACCATCACGCCGGACCAGCTGGCGCTCCTCGCCGCCCAGGCCCTCGCGCCGAAGGTGCCACCGACGGTGGGGTTGTCCCACCTGCATGCGCCGGCCGTGTCCGTGCGCGAGCAGGCGGGAGTCATCGCGGTTCGGCTCCGCCGCGACCGGGTGGCGTCCTTCCGTGCGCTGGTCGCCGACGCCGACTCCACGCTCGTCGTCGTCGCGCGCTTCCTCGCGCTCCTGGAACTGTTCCGCGACGCGTCGGTCGCGTTCGAGCAGGCCGAGGCGCTCGGCGAGCTGACCGTGCGCTGGACCGGTGCCGAGGACGGCGACGTCGGCGTCGGCGTCGGCGACGAGTTCGACGAACCAGCCTCGACCGACGAACCGGCTTCCTCCGACGAACCGGCCCCGACCGACGAGAAGCCGTCCTCCGGCCAGTCGCCGCCCACCCACACCGAGGAGCCGTCATGACGTCGCACCCCGTCGCCGCGACCAGCGCTGC
>JBOFLR010000606.1:0-3167 GCA_051657965.1 Dermatophilaceae bacterium | reverse complement strand
TGCTCCATCCGGGTCCGCATCGTCCGCGGGGAGACGTTCAGCAGCGGCGCCAACGATGCTGCCGCCACCATCTGCGGCTGCGGCAGCATCACCGTCCCCGCCCAGGTACCGGCTCTCGTGCCACCTGGGTCGCGCTCCGCCGCGACCTCTGCCGCGTAGGCCTCCTGGGCGTCCAGGGTCAGCTCGACGTGCCGGTCGACCCCGACCGCCTGCATCGCAGCTGCCCACGAGGCGACTTTCTGTGTCGCGACCACGAACCCCTCGGTGGCCTCCATGCTCAGCCCACCGACGTCATCCGGCGACATCTCTGCCAGCAGCCCAGCCAGCTGAGAGGGATGCGCAGCGCGAACGGCCTCCAACAGCCATCCCCACCCTTGCTGCTCCATCCATCAATAATAGAACATACATACGACGTTCGCAATCGTCGGTCGCAGACGGACGCGATCTCCCTCGGGGGGCGTCGACGGGCACGCAAAGAGGCGCCCTGAGTGGAGGCGGCCAGCGCGCGGTCTGGCTCGCGTCATATGCGGCCTGGCTTGCGTTGCAACAGGACAGGAACCGGCACGAGAGAGGCCGTTACTCGTGACGACGAGCCGCGTCGAGGTCGGCCTGGACCATTGCTGCCCGAACCTCGACTCCGACGTCGTCGAGCAGCAACCCTCCTGCCTCACTCCGATCGATGGCGCACACGACGGACTCGACCACCGCCCCCAGCTCGCGAAGAGCCCGCACAGCGTCCCGAACCGCGCCACCTGTCGTGACGACGTCCTCGACCACAGCGACGCGCGCGCTCGCCACATCGGCACCCTCGACCGTCCGACGCGTCCCGTACTTCTTGGGTGCCTTGCGAACGAAGGCTGTCGGCAGCCCGGTCAGGCTGCTCAACATCGTCGCCAGCGGCACACCACCCAGCTCGAGCCCGGCCAGCACCTCTGCGTCAGGCGGCAACAGCGGCACCATCGCGCCGGCCACCCGCCGCAGCATCTCGGGCTGCGCCTCGAACCGGTACTTGTCGAAGTACTCCGACGTCGTTTTGCCGGAACGCAGTTCGAACGAACCGGTCAGACGGCACAGCCGGTCGACGTCCCGGGCGAGCGTGTCATCCACTGACCCACCGTCTCATGCGCTGACTTCGGTGACCGGCATCGAGGAGTCGGCCGGGATGGACAGGTCGGATGCCGGGCGTCCCTTCGCGACCATCTGGGCGCCCAGCGCGGCGACCATCGCGCCGTTGTCGGTGCACAGACCCGGACGCGGCACCCGCAGCTCGAGCCCGGCCGCCTCGCAGCGTGACGACGCCATCGCCCGCAGCCGCGAGTTCGCCGCGACCCCGCCCCCCACCTGCAGGTGCGCCACCCCCTCGGCGCGGCACGCCGCCACGGCCTTGCGGGTGAGCACGTCGACCACCGCCTCCTGGAAGGACGCCGCAACGTCGGCCACCGGAACCGGTTCTCCCGCAGCCTCCTTCGCAGCCACCCATCGCGACACCGCCGTCTTCAGGCCCGAGAACGAGAAGTCGAACCGGTGCCGCTCGAGATCCCGCCCGGTGGTCAGACCCCGCGGGAAGTCGATGACCACCGACCCCTCGCGCGCCATCCGGTCGATGTGCGGACCGCCCGGGAACGGCAGGCCGAGCACCCGCGCCACCTTGTCGAACGCCTCCCCCGCCGCGTCGTCGATGGTCGACCCGAGCGACCGCACGTCGCAGGTGACGTCGGGCACGAGGAGCAACGACGAGTGCCCGCCCGACACGAGCAGGGCCATCGTCGGCTCCGGCAGCGGCCCGTGCTCGACCACGTCGACCGCCACGTGCGACGCCAGGTGGTTGACCCCGTACAACGGCACGCCCAGCGCGAGGGAGAGAGCCTTCGCCGACGCCACGCCCACCATGAGCGCCCCCGCCAAACCTGGACCGGAGGTGACCGCCACCGCATCGAGGTCGGCCAATCCGACTCCCGCAGAACGGCAAGCCCGCTCGATGGTCGGCACCATCGCCTCGAGGTGCGCCCGGCTGGCGACCTCCGGCACCACGCCACCGAACCGCGCATGCTCGTCGACGCTGCTCGCGACGGCGTCGACGAGCAGGGTCTGGCCACGGACGATGCCGACCCCGGTCTCGTCGCACGACGTCTCGATGCCCAGCACCAGCGGCTCGTCACGCATCGTCGATATCCTTCTGCAGCAACGACACCCGCAGCACCAGCGCGTCGACACCCTCCGGCTGGTAGTAACCACGCCGCACCGACACCACCTCGAATCCCGTGCTCTCATAGAGCCGCAACGCGGCATCGTTGTCGGCTCGCACCTCCAGCATGGCGGATGACGCGCCGCGCCCGCGTGCCCGCCGCATCAGCTCGTCGAGCAGTATCCTGCCGAGCCCGAGTCCGCGCGACACGGGCGCCACCGCCACGGTCATCACGTCGCACACCTCACCACGCTGGTCCAGCCCGGCGTACCCGACCAGGCCCGAGCCGCCGACAGCCGCCACGTAGTCGCGCTGCGGTCGTGCGGCCAGCTCGGCCCACCACGACGCCTCCGACCAGGCGTCGGCAGGGAACACCTCGGCCTCGAGTGCCGCCACGGCCGCCACGTCGGTCCATCGCAGGTCCCGGAGCACGACCCCTGTCTCGCGAGTCGACCTCACCGCCATCGCCGCCACCTAAGCTCCTCGCTCGATCGTGGTCAGCGCGTCGGGCCGGCGCAGGTACAGCGGCTCGACCGGCATCGCGACGCCGGTAGCCAATCGCCGCAGGCAGATTCGCGCCAACCACCCGGCATCCACATCGAGCGGACGCTCGAGAGGCGCAGGGAACAGCTCGGGGTACAGCAGCGGCCCTCGGCCCACGGTCGGCAGGGTGCGCACGTCATCCGGCAGCTCCGCCGGCAGCGCCACAGCCGGCGGCCCGGCCGGCAGCGCACCCTCGGCCGAGCGCGTGTACCGCCGCCAGTACACCTCGCGCCGCCGGGCGTCGGTGGCGACCAGCACCTCGGACCGGCCGGATGACGCCAGCACCCCTTCGGCCAGCGCCTCTTGGGCCAGTGCCTCTTCGGCCAGTGCGTCGAGGCTGCACACGCCGTGCACCGGCACGCCGAGGGCATGACCCATCGTGAGAGCGGTGACCATGCCCACCCGCAGCCCGGTGAACGGCCCCGGCCCGCATCCGACC
>JBOFLR010000605.1:0-8330 GCA_051657965.1 Dermatophilaceae bacterium | reverse complement strand
GACCGGGAAGGATGACGTGAGCGCGCGGCTCCGCGCGCAGGTTGCGCACCCAGTCGGGGTCGTGGTCCTGTCCCATCGCGCTGCCCACGACGAGCCAGGTGCCGCCCGGTTCGGCGAGGTGAGCGAGCTGCACCGAGCGAGGACGTCCACTGTGCCGGCCGGTGGTCGTGAGCACGAGCATCGGCAGCGTCGGGACGCCGGTGATCGTCATCCGGCCGCGGGACCAGCGGAACAGGTGCGGGTCGACGCGCGCGGCCACGCGCCGCACCAGCCACGACCCCGGCCCGGTCGCCGAGAACCGGTTCACCGCATCCCTGTACACGCGCTCCACCGTAGGTGCTTCGCGGGCGCGACGGTGCACCGCGGCATCCGACATCTCGCGGGTCACCAGCGGCTCGGTGTCGCCGGGGTCGGTTAGGGTCGTCGGATGATCCGGTTCGACGCCGTGACCAAGGAGTTCCCTGGCGGCACGGTGGCGGTCGACGACCTGTCGCTCACCGCGCCCACCGGCAAGATCACCGTGCTGGTGGGTCCGTCCGGCTGTGGCAAGACCACCAGCCTGCGCATGGTCAACCGGATGATCGAGCCGAGCCGCGGCAGCATCAGCCTCGACGGCCAGGACACCGGCCGGATGAAGCCCGCCGAGCTGCGCCGCGGCATCGGGTACGTCATCCAGTCGGCCGGGCTGTTCCCGCACCGCACCGTGCTCGAGAACGTCGGCACCGTGCCACGCCTGCTCGGCTGGGACAAGGCCCGTACCCGCGAACGCTCGCGCGAGCTGCTGGAACGGGTCGGCCTGGCACCCGAGCTCGCCGACCGCTACCCGGCGCAGCTCTCCGGCGGCCAGCAGCAGCGGGTCGGGGTGGCCCGGGCGCTCGCCGCCGACCCGCCGGTGATGCTCATGGACGAGCCGTTCTCCGCCGTCGACCCGGTGGTGCGCGAGCAGCTGCAGGACGAGTTCCTGCGCCTGCAGGGCGAGCTCGGCAAGACCATCGTCTTCGTCACCCACGACATCGACGAGGCGATCAAGCTCGGCGACCAGGTGGCCGTGTTGCGCGTCGGCGGGCGGCTCGCGCAGCTGGCCGAGCCCGCCTACCTGCTCGCCCACCCGGCCGACGACTTCGTCGCCGACTTCGTCGGCCGCGACCGGGGGTACCGCGCACTGCAGTTCCAGGACTCACCGCGGATGCCGCTGCGACAGGAGCGCGTGGTCGTGCTCGGTGAGGCGCCCGAGGCCGGCGCGGGTGCCTGGCAGCTGGTCGTGGATGACGAACGGCATCCCCTCGGGTGGGTGGAGCCGAGCCGGATCGGCGCTCGGGCCGTCGAGGAGCGCGACCTGCATCGCGGTGGCACGGCCGCACCGGCGACCGGCACCCTGCGGGCGGCGCTCGACGCGGCGCTGTCCTCGCCGAGCCGTCGCGGCGTGCTCGTCGACGACACCGGGGCGCTCGTGGGCACGGTGCTCGCGCCGGAGGTGCTCACGGCCATCGAGGACACCGACCGTCCCGAACGGGACGAGCGCGACCCGGTGCGTGGTGGTGCGGTCGACGTGACCGGCGGCGACTCGTGACCTGGTTCGCCGACAACTGGCGCACGGTCCTCGACCTCGCGGTGGCGCACCTCTGGTTGGCCGGTATCCCGCTCGTCGTCGGGCTCGTGCTGTCGGTGCCGCTCGGCTGGGTGGCCAAGCGATGGCCGCGCACCTACCCGACGATCCTCACGACGACGGGCCTGCTCTACACCATCCCCTCGCTGGCGCTGTTCGTCGTGATGCCGCTACTGCTCGGCACGCGGATCCTCGACCCGGTCAACGTGGTCGTCGCGATGACGGTCTACACGGTGGCGCTGCTCGTGCGCACTGTCGCCGACGGGCTGCGCGCCGTACCACCGGAGGTCGAGGCGGCAGCAACGGCCATGGGGTACAGGGGAGTTCGGCGGCTGTTCGGGGTCGAGCTGCCGCTCGCCGTACCGGTGATCGCGGCCGGGCTGCGGGTGGCGGCGGTGAGCAACGTCAGCATCGTCTCGGTCGCCTCGCTCATCGGGGTGTCCCAGCTCGGCGACCTGCTCATCGACGGCTTCAATCGGGTCATCTGGGGCGAGTTGGTCACCGGCATCCTCGGCTGCATCGTGCTCGCCCTGCTGCTCGACGGGCTGATCGTGCTCGCGGGCCGGCTGTTGACACCCTGGCAGCGCGCCCGCGGGTCGGTCACCGCGGTCGGAGGTGAGGCATGATCTCGTCGCTGCTGTCGTGGTTCACCGACCCGGCCAGCTGGTCGGGCGAGGACGGCATCCCGAGCCGCCTCCTCGAGCACCTGCTCTACACCGCGGTGGTGCTGGCCGTCGCCGCGGCGATCGCGATCCCGGTGGGGCTGTGGGTCGGGCACAGCGGCCGGGGCCGGTGGCTGGTCACCGTGGCCAACTCGCTGCGTGCGGTTCCCACGCTCGGCTTCCTCTTCGTCGTCGTGCTGTGGCTGGGGCCGATGATCGAGGGCGAGCTCGCGTTCACGCTGCCGAGCGTCGTCGTCCTCGTGCTGCTCGCGGTCCCGCCGCTGCTGGCCGGAACGTACGCCGGTGTCGAGAACGTCGACCCCGGGGTCCGGGACGCCGCCCGCGGCGTGGGGATGACGTCGGCGCAACGACTGTGGCAGGTCGAGCTGCCCAACGCGCTGCCGCTGATGTTCTCCGGTATGCGCGCCGCGACGCTGCAGGTGGTGGCCACGGCGACGATCGCCGCGTACGTCGGGCTGGGCGGTCTGGGCCGGTACCTGATCGACGGCATCGCGCTGAGCGACTACCCGCGCACCGCCGGTGGGGCGCTCCTCGTCGCCGTGCTCGCGGTGCTGCTCGACGCCGTGCTCGCGCTGGTGCAGCGACGTAGTGTCTCGGCCGGCATCCGGGATGGCCGGGGCGCTGTCGGCCGGGTACGGAAGGATCGAGCCGCTGGTCCGGTTGACCCCACCGCTGGCGACCACGCCTCCGAGGGCCACGTCGACCTGGTCAGGACCCCTCCCCGAAAGGACCACTGATGAAGCGCAGGACCATGCTCGCCGCCCTCGCGGCAGCCTCCGTCGTCGGGCTCACGGCCTGCGGCGGCGACAGCGACCCGCTCGCGTCCGACACCGCGACCACCGGCGGCGACACGTCATCCGGCTCGATCGTGGTCGGCGGAGCCAACTTCTCCGAGTCGACACTGCTCGCCGAGATCTACGCCGGCGCGCTGCGTGCCAAGGACGTCGACGCGTCGACCAAGACCAACATCGGTTCGCGTGAGGTGTACCTGCGAGCCCTGGAGGACAACTCCATCCAGGTCTTCCCCGAGTACACCGGTGCGCTGGCGCTCTACTACGACAAGGCCTTCACCGGCACCGACCCCGACGAGGTCTACGCCAAGGCGCAGGAGGTCGTGCCCGACACGCTCACCGTGCTCGAGAAGTCGGCCGCCGAGGACAACGACTCGATCAACGTCACGAAGGAGACCGCCGACACGTACTCGCTCGCGACCATCTCCGACCTCGCGAAGGTCGCCGGCGAGCTCTCCCTCGCCGCGCCGCCGGAGTTCGCCGAGCGGCCGCAGGGTGTACCCGGGCTGGAGAAGACCTACGGCGTGAAGTTCCAGTCGTTCCGGCCGCTCACCGGCCAGGCCATCGTGCAGGCGCTGAAGAACGGCCAGGTCGACGCCGCGAACGTCTTCTCCACCGACCCGGCCATCGCCGCCAACGGCTTCGTCACGCTCGAGGACGACAAGAAGCTGTTCGGGTCGCAGAACATCGTGCCGCTCGTGCGTGCCGACAAGGCCGACCAGGTGCGGGCGGCGCTCGACGCCGTGTCCGCGAAGCTCACGACCGAGGCGATCGCCGGCATGCTCAAGCAGACCGACATCGACAAGAAGGACCCCAAGGCCGTCGCCGAGGAGTTCCTCGAGGCCAACGGCCTGGCCTGACGTCCCGGGCGGTCATGTTCTGATGCCCGCCCCGTCGGCGCAAGAGCGCGGTTCGCACCGGTTCGGCACCGCCGCGAACCGCGCTCTTGCGCAGCTGCGACGGTCGTGGGTGACCGCGACCTTCTGACTCGTGGGTGACCGTGACCCTGTAGCGGGGTCAGTCCCAGGGGTCCTTGTCGTCGTCCTCGGCTGTGGCGACCGGCGCGGCGCCCGACTCGGCGTCGACAGGCGCGCCCGAGCCGGCCGGTTGCTCACTCGGGGGGTGCGTCGGTACGGCGGGCTCGTCCCACGGGTCGACGTCGTCGGCCGAGGCCGCCGCGTCGGCCTCGACCTTGGCTTCCGACGGCTCGCCCTCCGAGCGAGCGGCGGTCGTGTCCTCGGCCGCGGGCGGCTGGTCCCACGGGTCCGGCTCGGTACCCGACGGGTCGACGTTCGTCGCTGCTGGTGCCGGTGTGGGTGCCGCTGGTTCGTCCCAGGGGTCGGGCTCGGCTTCGGGTGTGGGTGTAGGTGCCGCTGGTTCGTCCCAGGGGTCGGGCTCGGCGGCCGTGGTGGGTGCCGACGTTGCCGGTTCGTCCCACGGATCCACCTCGGGCGCCGTGGTCACCGCCGCCGTGGTCCCGGCTGCTGCCACAGCGGCGGCCGGCTCGGGGGTGAGATGAGCGGGAGGTGCGGCGGCATCCGATGACGGCGTCGTATCCGGCGGCGTCGCATCCGGCGGCGCGGTGTCCAGCGACGGCGCGGCATCCGGTATCTCGGAGGCGTGCCCGCGCTGCACCGCGGCCAGCAGCATCTGGGCGACATCGACGACCTCGACCGACCCTCCACGCCCCTCGTCCTGGGCGGCAGTGACGCCGTCGGAGATCATCACCCGGCAGAACGGGCAGCCGATCGCGATGCGCTGGGCGCCGGTGGCCAGCGCCTCCTCGGTGCGGTCCACGTTGACCCGCGTCCCCAGCTTCTCCTCCATCCACATCCGCGCCCCACCGGCGCCGCAGCAGAACGACTTCTCCGCGGTGCGCGGCATCTCGCGCAGCTCGACCCCGGGCAGCGCGCCGATGAGCTCGCGCGGCGGGGCGTACACCCCGTTGTGCCGGCCGAGGTAGCACGGGTCGTGGTACGTCACGGTCGAGGCGGATGACGCCGCGTCGCGCGCGCTCGACATCGCCGGCTCGGCGGCCGGGCGTGCCACCGGCACGAGCTTCTTCTCGCGCACCAGCCGGTTGAGCAGCTGGGTGTGGTGCACCACCTCGTAGGACCCACCGAGCTGCGCGTACTCGTTGCGAATCGTGTTGAAGCAGTGGGCACACGTGACGACGACCTTGGTGACACCGAACTCGCCGAAGGTCGAGACGTTCTGCTGCGCGAGGGTCTGGAAGAGCAGCTCGTTGCCCGCACGGCGCGCGGCGTCGCCGGTGCAGGTCTCGCCGTCGCCGAGCACCGCGAACGACACCCCGGCCGCGTCGAGCAGCTCGGCCACCGCGCGCGTCGTCTTCTTCGCCCGGTCCTCGTACGCACCGGCGCACCCGACCCAGAACAGCCACTCGACCTCCGACGCCGACCCGACGTCCTGCCCGAGCACCTTGACGGGGAACGGCAGGTCCTTGGCCCAGTCCAGCCGCGCCCGCGCGCCCATCCCCCACGGGTTGCCCTTGCCCTCGAGGTTCTTGAACAGGCCCCCCAGCTCCGAGGGGAACGCCGACTCGATGAGCGTCTGGTACCGGCGCATGTCGACGATGTGGTCGACGTGCTCGATGTCGACCGGGCACTGCTCGACGCAGGCACCGCACGTCGTGCACGACCACAGCACGTCGGCGTCGATCACGGCGTCCGGCCCGTGCGGGTTGTACGCGCCCAGCGGGTCCTCGAGCGCGTAGCCGGTCGCCCCGACGAGCGCCACCGAGGTGAGCGGGTGCGCGAGAGCCGCGTCACCGGCATCCGCGGAGTGCCCCACGTGCCCCGGCCCGGATGCCGCGCCGTCGCCGCCCGCTCCCGGCGCGCCGTTCGCGGCCGCGCGGAGGAACGGCGCCTTGGCGTCGGCGTGGTCGCGCAGCGCCATCACGAGCAGCTTGGGGGAGAGCGGCTTCTCGGTGTTCCATGCCGGGCACTGCGACTGGCAGCGACCGCACTCGGTGCACGTGGAGAAGTCGAGCAGGCCCTTCCAGGTGAAGTCCTCGACCTTCCCGACACCGAGCGCGTCGCCCTCGTCGAGGTCCTCCAGCGCGTCCATGTCGATGGGAGTGCCGCCGACGGTGAGCGGGCGGGCGGCGCCCAGTGCCGTGCGCCCGGACGGCTCGCGCTTGAACCAGATGTTCGGGAATGCGAGGAAGCGGTGCCAGGCGACGCCCATCGTCGGCTGCAGCGCGATGGTGATCATCCACGCGAACGAGACGAGGATCTTCACTGTCGCCACGACCACGACCCACGTGCCGAGCGTGGCCAGCGACGCGCCGGACCACCAGCCGGCCATCCACCCGGTCAGCGGATGATGCAGCGCGAGCGACAGGTCCGGGTCGGTGCGCTCGGCGATCGCGGCCTCGAGCCCACGCAGCAGCAGGATGCAGACCGTGACCGCCAGGATCGTGGCCTCCACGTAGTACGCCTGCCAGAAGCCCGACCCGAAGAACCGCGACCGCCGTCCGCCATTGCCGGCGGCCCGCCGCGGGTGCTCCTTCTGCCGGATGCCGATGAGCACGAGGATGCCGACCAGCCCGGCCCAGGCGAACAGCTCGACCACCCACTCGTACGGCGCGAACCGGCCGATGACCGGCAGGTGGTAGTCGGGCTGCACCAGCTGGAGGAACGCTTGCAGCAGCGTGGCGACGAGCAGGATGAAGGCGAGTGCGGTGAACCAGTGCGCCACCGCGACGACGGGGAGGCGCGACATGCGGGTGTGGCCGAGGAACTCCTTGGCGAGGGTCCAGGTGCGTGCGGCCGGGCTGCCGGTTCGGCTCGGGTCGGGGGCGCCGAGCCGGTAGAGCGACACCAGCCCGGCGCCGGCGCGGAACAGCAGCGCCCACCCCACCAGGGAGACCGCGACGGCGAGCACCACGGCGACGACGTTGACGGCACCGAAGCCGCCGAGGCGGTCGTCGGGCTCGGGCAGGAAGGCCGCGGCCGACGCCGGATGACGCGGGCCGCCGAGAGCAGGGACGACGGCGCTGGCCACGGCGGCCATGGACACAGCTGGCATGACCGCGAGTCTATCGACCACTAAGCAAGCGCTCACCGCCCGGTGACGACGCTCGCCGGGAACCGTCGATACGGGCGGCGCCGGTGCGGTCCACATCGGTGACCGATAACGCAGTGTTGGACGAGACATAACACTTCTGGTGGAATAGGGCCTCTGACCTTACGGTTGCCACCGGCAGCCGCCAGGGCGCACCACATCCGGCCCGCCGACGGCGCGGGACCAGACCGAGGCGGGTGCCCTGCCCGACCACGAAAGGCGACCCGATGCCCATCCTCGACGACGTCACCCAGGCTGTCGGCAACACCCCGCTCGTCCGCCTCAACCGGATCATGCCCGGCGAGGCGACCGTCGCCGCGAAGCTGGAGTTCTACAACCCGGCCAGCTCGGTCAAGGACCGCATCGGCGTCTCCATCGTCGACGCCGCTGAGGCCAGTGGTGAGCTCACGCCCGGCGGCACCATCGTCGAGGCGACGAGCGGCAACACCGGCATCGCGCTCGCCATGGTCGGCGCCGCCCGCGGCTACACCGTGGTGCTCGCCATGCCCGAGACGATGAGCAAGGAGCGGCGTGCCCTGCTGCGCGCGTACGGCGCCGAGCTCGTGCTCACCCCCGGCAGCGAGGGGATGAAGGGCGCCGTCGCCAAGGCCGACGAGATCGTCGCCGAGCGCGAGGGCGCCGTGCTGGCGCGGCAGTTCGCCAACGCGGCCAACCCGGAGGTCCACCGGCGCACGACCGCCGAGGAGATCTGGAAGGACACCGACGGCGCCGTCGACATCGTCGTGGCGGGGATCGGCACCGGCGGCACGATCACCGGGGTCGGTCAGGTGCTCAAGGCGCGTAAGCCGTCGGTGCACATGGTGGCGGTGGAGCCGGAGGAGTCGCCGATCCTCAACGGCGGCCAGCCCGGCCCGCACAAGATCCAGGGCATCGGCGCGAACTTCGTGCCCGACATCCTCGACCGCGAGGTTTACGACGAGGTCATCGACGTCAACGCGGCCACCTCCGTGGAGTGGGCGCGTCGCGCCGCCACCGAGGAGGGCCTGCTCGTCGGCATCTCCTCCGGCACCGCGCTCGCCGCCGCCGCCCAGGTCGCCGCCCGGCCGGAGAGCGCGGGGAAGACCATCGTCGTCGTCATCCCCAGCTTCGGCGAGCGCTACCTCTCGACGATCCTCTTCGAGGGGCTCGTCGACTGACCATGCC
>JBOFLR010000604.1:0-9137 GCA_051657965.1 Dermatophilaceae bacterium | reverse complement strand
CCCGGTCACGGTCGAGGCGGCGCACCGACCGATGCGCGTGCGATCAGTGGGCACGGCATCAGCGCGGTGGTGGTGGTCTCCTCCCCTCTCCTCGTGATCGCACCGACCAAGGTGTCCACCGCCCACCGCCCCATCTCGTAGTGAGGCAGCTCGACCGTGGTGAGGCCGGGACGCAGGTTGGCTGCGATGATCTCCTGGTTGTCGAAGCCGATGATCGACACGTCGCTGCCGACCTCGAGACCGAGTTCGGCGGTCGCTTGGTAGGCGCCCATTGCCATTCGGTCGTTGAAACAGAACAATGCAGTCGGGCGCTCCTCGCGTGGTCGGTCGAGAAGCGACCGCGCAGCACGAAAGCCGCCTGGCCCGTCGGTGGTGTCGGCGATGACGAACGATGGTTGGTACGTGATCTCAGCGGCCTCGAGGGCTTCGCGGTAGCCCGCGAGGCGAAGGTCGGTGGCGGGCAGGTCGAGGGAGCACTGGACGAAGCCGATGTGGCGGTGCCCCCGGTCGAGCAATTCGGCCATGGCCGCTCGCGTTCCGCCGATCTCGTCCGGGACGACCCACGCGAATCCTTCGCGGATCGTCCGTGCTCCGAGGAGCACGTTCGGCACCGTACGCAAAGCGTCGGGTGGGTCGAGGACGACGTGATGTTCGGCCGCGTAGATGATCCCGTCGACCTGCCGTTCGATGAGGGCGTCGATCTCCTTGGCCTCAAGCTCGGAGTCGTTCTCGGAGTTCATGAGCATGAGGAGCATCTCGTGTTCGGCCGCCGCATCCTGAGCGCCGAGTATCGTGCGGCCCGCGTGAGGGGACGTGGCGATCTGGTCGCTGATGAAGCCGAGGGTGCTCGACCGTCGCAGCCGAAGTCCTTGAGCCAGTCGGTTGGGGACGTAGCCGAGGTCGGCAGCAGCGGCGACAACGCGCTCCCGTGTGGCCTGGTTGATCCGCTTGCCGGCGACGTCGTTGAGAACGTGCGAGACCGTCGTCATCGACACGTTGGCCCGCTCTGCGACGGTCCGCAGCGTCACTCTGCCCATCACCTCGCTCCTTTGCCCAAACGATTTGGCAACGTCGTCGAATGGACTTTAGAGAGCCAGCTCTCAGGTGTCAAGGAGCCCTGCGAATCGCCGGCGCACCCACCTCCCACACCACGGCGGTGTCAGGGTTCGGATCTCAGATGTCGGCGGCGAGCGCCTCGGCGCGGGCCACGCACGCCTCCATCGTCGGGAGCAGGCCGGATGACGCGGCATCCGCGAGACTGGGCGCGGCGGCATCCTTCGCCGACAGGCGCGGCGTGATCCCCTCGGGCAGGGTGAGACCCAGGGCGGGGTCGAGCGGGTTCACGCCGTGCTCGGCCGCGGGGTCGTATGCCGAGGTGCACAGGTAGACCGCGGTCGTGCCGTCGTCGACCGCGCAGAACGCGTGCCCGAGGCCCTCGGAGAGCCACACCGCGCGCCGGTCGACCGTGTCGAGCAGCACGGCCTCCCAGCGTCCGAACGTCGGCGAGCCCACCCGGATGTCGACCACGTAGTCGACCAGTGCGCCGCTCGCCGCGGTGACGTATTTCCCCTGACCGGGTGGCACGTCGGCGAAGTGGATGCCGCGGACGGTGCCTCGCGCGGAGACCGACACGTTGGTCTGCACGATGTCGGGGCGATGCCCGAGATGCGGCGCGAGCAGGTCGCCACGGAAGGACTCGAGGAAGGTGCCACGGTCGTCGGGGAACTGACGTGGCGTCACCACCCATGCCCCCGCGATCGGTAGCGGCTCGACGAGCATCAACGGCCCCGGCCGCCGGCCAGGCAGGCGTGCAGGTACCGGCCGTAGCCGGACTTCACGAGCGAGTCGGCCAGCCCCCGGAACGCCCCGTCGTCGACCCACCCCGCGCGCCAGGCGATCTCCTCGACGCAGCCGATCTTGTACCCCTGTCGGGCCTCGATGACGTGCACGAACTGACTGGCGTCCATGAGCCCCTCGAAGGTGCCGGTGTCGAGCCAGGCGGTGCCGCGGGGGAGCACGGTGACGGTGAGGTCGCCGCGCCGCAGGTACGCGTCGTTGACGGCGGTGATCTCGAGCTCGCCGCGAGCACTCGGGGTGAGGCCGGCCGCGATGTCCACCACGTCGTTGTCGTAGAAGTACAGCCCCGGCACGGCGTAGTTCGAGCGCGGCCGCTCCGGCTTCTCCTCGATGGAGAGTACGCGCCCGTCATCCGTGAACTCGACGACGCCGTACGCCGTCGGGTCGCTGACGTGGTACGCGAAGATGTGCCCGCCGCGCACGTCGGTGAGCCGGCGCAGGGCGGTGCCGAGCCCGGTGCCGTGGAAGATGTTGTCGCCGAGCACGAGGGCGACGGAGTCGGTACCGATGAAGTCGGCACCGATGACGAACGCCTGGGCGAGCCCCTCCGGGCGGGGCTGAGCCGCGTACGACAGATCCACCCCCCACTGGCCGCCGTCACCGAGCAGCCGCTCGAACTGAGCCTGGTCCTCGGGCGTGGTGATGACGAGGATCTCGCGGATGCCCGCCATCATCAGTGTCGACAGGGGGTAATAGACCATCGGCTTGTCGTACACCGGCATCAGCTGCTTCGAGATACCCCGCGTGATGGGGTGCAGCCGGGTACCCGAGCCGCCGGCCAGGACGATGCCCTTCATGGGCGAGAACCCTATCGGCCGCTGCGGTTGCGCCCGGACCGGCGGCCGCCGGTCCGGGCGGTCGCCGGGCGGGCGGGGGCGGGCGGTCGTGACGGCGGCGATGAACCGTCCGGGACGCGTGGCCGATAGCCTGGCCGGATGAAGGTCCTCGTCACCGGTGGTGCCGGGTTCATCGGCAGCAACTTCGTGCACCTGACTCTCGCCACCCGCCCCGACGTGGAGGTGACGGTCCTCGACAAGCTCACCTACGCGGGCTCCACCGCGTCGCTCGACGGCGTGCTCGACCGGGTCGAGCTGGTCACCGGCGACATCGCGGACCCGGTCCTCGTCGACCGGCTCGTCGGTGCCGCCGATCTCGTGGTGCACTTCGCGGCGGAGTCGCACAACGACAACTCGCTGCACGACCCGAGCCCGTTCGTCACCACCAACCTGGTCGGCACCTACACCCTGCTCGAGGCCGCGCGGCGTCACGACGTGCGCTACCACCACATCTCCACCGACGAGGTCTACGGCGACCTCGAGCTGGACGACCCGGCCCGGTTCACCGAGACCACCCCGTACAACCCGAGCTCGCCCTACTCCTCGACCAAGGCCGGCTCGGACCTGCTGGTGCGCTCGTGGGTGCGCTCGTTCGGGCTGCGTGCCACGATCTCGAACTGCTCCAACAACTACGGCCCGCGCCAGCACGTCGAGAAGTTCATCCCGCGGCAGATCACCAACGTGCTCGACGGCATCCGGCCCAAGCTCTACGGCGCAGGGCTGAACGTCCGCGACTGGATCCACGTCGACGACCACAACGAGGCGGTGTGGACGATCGTCGACCGGGGCGAGATCGGCGAGACCTACCTCGTCGGAGCCGACGGCGAGGTGAGCAACACCGAGGTGGTGCGCCTCGTGCTCGAGCTCATGGGTGAGGACCCCGAGGCGTTCGACCACGTCACCGACCGCGCCGGCCACGACCTGCGCTACGCCATCGACTCCACCCGGCTCCGTACCGAGCTCGGCTGGCAGCCGCGGTACCGGTCCTTCCGCGACGGGCTGTCCGCCACCGTCGAGTGGTACCGCGAGAACGAGGCCTGGTGGCGACCGGAGAAAGAGGCCACCGAGGCCAGGTACGCCCTGACCCAGCAGGTCGTGTCGCGCTGATGGCGCGCTGGCTGGTCGCCGGGGCCGGCGGCATGCTCGGCCGCGACCTCACCCGGGCGCTCGCGGATGCCGGTCACGAGGCCACCCCGGCCGGCCGGCCCGCCCTCGACGTCCGGGATCTCGCCTCGTGCGAGCAGTGGGTCGCGGGCCACGACGTCGTCGTCAACTGTGCCGCGTACACGGCCGTCGACCGGGCCGAGACCGAGGAGGCGACGGCGTTCGCCGTCAACGCGGTCGGCGCCGCCAACCTCGCCCGGGCGACGAGCGCCGCCGGGGCCACGCTCGTGCACCTGTCCACCGACTACGTGTTCGCCGGCGACGCCACCGTGCCCTACCCGGATGACGCCCCGCTCGCCCCCCGCTCGGCGTACGGGCGCACCAAGGCTGCGGGGGAGTGGGCCGTCCGCGCGGAGTGCCCGCGCACCTGGCTGGTACGCACCTCCTGGCTCTACGGCGCGCACGGGCCGAGCTTCCCCTCGACGATCCGCCGACTCGCCGGCGAGCGCGACACCCTCGACGTCGTCGACGACCAGGTGGGCCAGCCGACGTGGACCGCGGACCTGGCCGCGGGCGTCATCCGCCTCGCCGAGGCCGACGCCCCGTTCGGCACCTGGCACGCCAGTGGGGGCGGGCAGTGCTCCTGGTTCGAGCTGGCCCGGGCCGTGTTCGAGGAGCTCGGCCTCGACCCCGGCCGGGTGCGGCCCACGACCAGCGCGGCATACCCGCGCCCCGCGGCGCGCCCGTCGTACAGCGTGCTGTCGCACCGGATGTGGGATGACGCTCGCCTCCCGCCGCTCCCGCAGTGGCGTGAGGCGCTGCATCGCGCGGCTCCGAGCGTGCTCGGCGCGCGCACTGGCTAGGGTCGACGGATGCTCGCCGTCACCGCCGCCCGCCAGTCCGCCGCCGACCCGCTCTCGGGGCTGGAGGTGGGGGAGCGGCCCGAGCCGGTGGCACCCGACGGCTGGGTCACGGTGCGGCTGCGCAGCGCGGCGCTCAATCACCACGACGTCTGGTCGCTCCGCGGTGTCGGCCTCCCCGCCGACCGGCTGCCGATGGTGCTCGGCTGCGACGGTGCCGGGGTCACCGACGACGGTGCCGAGGTGATCGTGCACGCCGTGGTCGCGTCGCCGGGCTGGCTCGGCGAGGAGACGCTCGACCCGCGGCGCACACTGCTCTCCGAGCTGCACGACGGCACCCTCGCGGAGTCGGTGGTCGTCCCGCGCCACAACCTCGTGCCGAAGCCCGACGCGCTGTCCTGGGACCAGGCCGCCTGCCTGCCCACGGCGTGGCTGACCGCGTACCGCATGCTCTTCACGAAGGCCGGGGCACAGCCCGGGTCGACCGTGCTCGTACAGGGCGCCGCGGGCGGGGTGGCGACGGCGCTGGTGCAGCTCGGGTCTGCGGCCGGCATCCGCATGTGGGTGACCAGCCGCGACGCGGCGCGCGGCGAGCAGGCGGTAGCCCTCGGTGCCGACCGCGCGTTCGAGAGCGGGGCCCGGCTGCCCGAGCGGGTCGACGCGGTGATGGAGACGGTCGGCGCGGCCACCTGGTCGCACTCGGTCAACTGCCTCGTCCAGGGCGGGCCGATCGTCATCTCCGGCGCCACCTCCGGGGATGCTCCGGCGAAAGCCGAGCTGACCAAGATCTTCTTCAAGCAGCTGCGGGTACTGGGCTCGACCATGGGCACCCGCGACGAGCTCGAGCGGCTCGCCCGGTTCGTCGTCGACCGCGGCATCGAGCCGCTGGTGGACTCGGTACGTCCGCTGGCCGACGCACGCGGCGCGTTCGAGCGGATGGTGGCCGGTGAGGTCACCGGCAAGCTGGTCCTCACCGTGTGAAGCTGAACGCGCCGAGCTGACCGCGGAGAGCTGACTGCGCCGAGCTGACCGCGGAGTCAGGAGCATCCCGCTCACTCAGATGGTTATAGCGCCCTGACTGGGCGGAATGCTCCTGACTCCGCAAAAGAAGGTCGCGGTCAGTCTGTGGTGATCTGCAGCCACTCACCCCAGCCGTTGTGCAGGACCAGCCAGGCGATCAGGCCGTAGCCTGCCTGGCCCGGATGACGCGGCACGGGGCTCGCCGCCAGATCGGTACGCCACTGCTCATGGGCGGACAGCGGCCGGTAGCAGTCGACGAACGGAACGTCCCGCCGGCCGCACACGTCGGCCTGGGCGTCGACGAGCACCTCGATCCGCTCGTTCATCGCGGGGTCGTCGGACGGAGGCGGGCTGACCACGAAGCTGCCGACGCCCTGGCCGGCCGCGTCGTCGAGGAGGTTGGCGAGGTTGAGCCGGTGCCGGGCCAGGGTGACCCCGTTCACGAGGTCGTTCGTCCCCACCGAGACGACCAACCGTCGCTCGCTGCGGCCCACCCACCGTCGCGGGACCTCGACCGACCACCGGGCCAGCAGGTCCGCCGAGCTGTCCCCGCGGACCCCGAGGTTGTACGGCGTGATCTCGACATCGGGATGCTGAGTGCGGCCGACGACCCGGGTGACCCAGCCCTGCCCCTTCGGGTCGCCGACACCGACGACGAGCGAGTCACCGAGGAACACCAGGGCCGCGTCGCGCGGACCGTCGGCGACCACCTGTGCCTGCACGCTGGGGCGGAACTCCAGCGCGGCGTCATCCCGCTCCTCAGCCATCCGCGCGCTCACTCGTCGTCGTCATCGTCGAGGCGAGCCAGCCAGGTCGCGAGCCGCTCCACCGGTGTCTCGAACTCGGGGTTGAGGTCGACGAAAGTGCGCAACTGCTCGGCCAGCCAGCCGAGCGTGACCTCATCGGCACCGCGACGGGAGTCGAGCTCCTCGATGCCGCGGTCGGTGAAATACACGCCCGCGACCCTACCGGCCGGGGCCGGTCATCGGTCGAAGGCCTGCGCCATCAGCGTCGCCTGCTCGGCACTGTGCTTGCGGGTCGAGCCGGATGCCGGGGACGCCGACGCCGGCCGGGACACCACGCGCAGGGCCCGGTTCTCGCCGTGCGCGGCGAGTGCCGCGGGCAAGTTGAGCGCGAGGAACGGCCAGGCACCCATGTTCTGCGGCTCGTCCTGCACGATGACGACCTCCGCGCCGGGGTAGGCCGCGAGCGCCTCCGCGAGCTCGCGCCCAGGCAGCGGGTAGTACTGCTCCAGGCGCAGCACCGCCGTGCCCGAGTCACCGCGCTCGGCGCGCGCGGCCTCGAGGTCGTACACGACCTTGCCGGCCGCGACGAGCACCCGGGTGACGTCGGCGCCGGCCCCGTCCGTCCGGTCCGGGAGCACCGGGCGGAAGCCGCCGGTGGTGAAGTCCTCGGGCGCGCTGGCCGCGGCCTTCAGCCGGAGCATCGACTTGGGGGTGAACACGACGAGCGGGCGGCGCGGGCGGGCGTACGCCTGCCGGCGCAGCAGATGGAAGTACGACGCGGGGGTCGAGGGGTAGGCGACGGTCATGTTGCCCTCGGCGCACATCTGCAGGAAGCGCTCGATGCGGCTCGAGGAGTGGTCCGGTCCCTGGCCCTCGTATCCGTGCGGCAGGAGCAGCACCACCGAGGAGCGTTGACCCCACTTCTGCTCACCGGAGGAGATGAACTCGTCGATGATCGTCTGGGCGCCGTTGAAGAAGTCGCCGAACTGGGCCTCCCAGAGCACGAGCGCGTCGGGCCGCTCGACGGAGTAGCCGTACTCGAAGCCCATCGCCGCGAACTCGGACAGCAGCGAGTCGTACACCCAGAACCGGGCCTGGCCCTCGCCGAGGTAGAGCAGTGGCGTCCACTCGGCGGCGGTCTGCTTGTCGATGAGCACCGCGTGCCGTTGCACGAACGTGCCGCGACGGCTGTCCTGCCCGGCGAGTCGCACCGGGGTGCCCTCGGTGAGCAGCGAGCCGAAGGCGAGCAGCTCCCCGGTGGCCCAGTCGACGCCACCCGAGCGCACGCTCGCCGCACGCTTCTCGAGCACCTGTCGCAGCTTGGGGTGCACCGTGAAGCCGTGGGGCGGCTGCACGAAGACGTCGCCGAGCCGGTGCAGCGTGCGCTCGGAGATCGCGGTGTCGGATGCCGAGCGCGTGGGCCGGTCCGCGTCGGTCGCCTGCGCCGCGGGCGGCTCGAGGCCGGTGTGCCCCTCGACGTCGGTGCCTGCGTACGCGGAGTCGGCGGAGTCGGCATCCGAGCGTCGCAGCGCCTCCTTGGTCTCGGCGAAGACCCGCTCGAGCTGCTGCTGGTAGTCGCGCAGCGCCGCCTCGGCATCCTCGACGCTGATGTCACCGCGCCCGATGAGCGACTCGGTGTACAGCTTGCGCACCGAGCGCTTGGCCTCGATGAGGGAGTACATCAGCGGCTGCGTCATCGACGGGTCGTCGCCCTCGTTGTGGCCGCGACGGCGGTAGCAGACCAGGTCGACGACGACGTCCTTGTGGAACTCCTGGCGGAACTCGTAGGCCAGCTCGGCCACCCGGACGCAGGCCTCGGGGTCGTCGCCGTTGACGTGGAAGATCGGCGCCTGGATCATCCGCGCGACGTCGGTGGAGTAGGTCGAGGACCGCGACGAGCTCGGCGACGTGGTGAAGCCCACCTGGTTGTTGATGACGACATGCACCGTCCCCCCCGTGCGGTACCCGCGCAGCTGGGAGAGGTTGAGCGTCTCGGCCACGACGCCCTGCCCGGCGAACGCGGCGTCGCCGTGCAGCAGCACGGGAAGCACCGTGAAGTCCTCGCCGGCGAGGTTGAGGCGGTCCTGCTTGGCCCGCACGATGCCCTCGAGCACCGGGTTGACCGCCTCCAGGTGTGACGGGTTGGCGGCGAGGTACACCTTGGTCTGCGCGCCGCCCTCGGCGGTGAACGTGCCCTCGGTGCCGAGGTGGTACTTGACGTCGCCCGAGCCCTGCACCGACCTCGGGTCTTGTTTGCCTTCGAACTCGCGGAAGATCTGGCCGTAGGACTTGCCGGCGATGTTGGCCAGCACGTTGAGGCGACCGCGGTGCGGCATCCCGATGCACACCTCGTCGAGCTGGTCGTCGGCGGCCAGGGAGAGCACGCGGTCGAGGAGTGCGATCACCGACTCGCCGCCCTCGAGGGAGAACCGCTTCTGGCCGACGAACTTGGTCTGCAGGAACGTCTCGAACGCCTCGGCCGCGTTGAGGCGGCGGAGGATCCGCAGCTGCTCCTCACGCGTCATCCGGGCGTAGCCCACCTCGATCCTGTTCTGGATCCACTCGCGCTGGTCGGGGTCCTGGATGTGCATGTACTCGACGCCGATGGTGCGGCAGTACGAGTCGCGCAGGATGCCGAGGATCTTGCGCAGCTTGAGGAACGGCTGCCCGCCGAACCCGCCGGTGGGGAAGGTGCGGTCGAGGTCCCAGAGGGT
>JBOFLR010000603.1:0-1697 GCA_051657965.1 Dermatophilaceae bacterium | reverse complement strand
GTGGAGCCGGTGACGAGAATCGAACTCGCGTGTCCAGCTTGGGAAGCTGGCGCTCTACCATTGAGCTACACCGGCGCGCCCGGTCGAGCCACCACCTGACGGCTCCCCGGCGCACAGAATCGTAGCGGACCGCCGTCCGCGCCCGGGCGCCCGGGGAGCACCCGAGCGGCGCCAGGCGCCCCGGCGCGAACGGGCGGCGGCCGGGCGTCATCCGCCCTTGTAGCCTGAGGCGCGTGCTGCTCTCCGACCGCGACATCCGCACCGAGATCGAGACCGGGCGGGTGCGCCTCGACCCGTGGGACCCGGCGATGGTGCAGCCGAGCAGCGTCGACGTGCGTCTCGACCGGTTCTTCCGACTCTTCGACAACCACAAGTACCAGGTCATCGACCCCGCCGAGGACCAGGCCGACCTCACCCGCCTGGTCGAGGTCGATCCGCGCGAGGGCTTCGTGCTGCATCCGGGCGAGTTCGTGCTCAGCAGCACCGTGGAGACGGTCAGCCTCCCCGACGACCTCGCCGCCCGCGTCGAGGGCAAGTCGAGCCTGGGCCGGCTCGGCCTGCTCACCCACGCCACCGCCGGCTTCGTCGACCCTGGCTTCACCGGCCACGTCACCCTCGAGCTGAGCAACGTCGCCACCTTGCCGATCATGCTGTGGCCGGGGATGAAGATCGGCCAGCTCGCGTTCTTCCGGCTCTCGTCCAGCGCCGAGAACCCCTACGGCAGTGGGAAGTACGGCTCGCACTACCAGAACCAGCGCGGGCCCACGGCGAGCCGCAGCTTCCAGGGCTTCCACCGCACCGACGTCTAAGCAGGACTCGGATGACGCCCCGGCACGTCGAGGTGCACGTCACCGCCCCCGACGTCGCCACCGCACAGCGCATCGCCCGGGTGCTCGTCGAGGAGCGGCTCGCCGCCTGCGTCCAGGTCGTGCCCGGCGTCACCAGCACGTACCGCTGGGAGGGCGAGGTCGAGACGGCCGAGGAGCACCTGCTGCTCGTCAAGACCACCGCCGAACGGTTCGATGACGTGCGCCTGGCCGTGCTGGCCGAGCACCCCTACGAGACCCCCGAGGTGCTCGCCGTGCCGCTCGTCGCCGTCGACGAGCGCTACGCCGCCTGGCTCGAGGAGTCGGTCGGCCCGACCGGTTCGAGCAGCCAGACCGGTTCGAAGAGCACGACCAAGCACTGTTGCCAAAGCGGTCCTCTTCCTTGATGCGCTGCTGTGACGCTGGATACCGCGCTGAAACCGGGGCGAGCACGACGACTATGGCGTCGTAGCCCGCGTCACAACGTCACGAGGCCCCGCACGGAGGCGTTCGCACCACGCGCTGGGCGGCTCACCCCGACTGCGCCGACACGGCCGGGCGACCCGCCGAGCCGCCTCGACCCAGGCCGAACCAGCTGACCGCGCTGCCCGCAGCCAGCAGACCGGCGCAGACGAGCAACGCGGCGCGGTAGCCGGCGGTCATCGCGTCGGGGTCGAGGTAGTCGTCGCCGGTGAGGCCTACCACGGCGGGCAGCGCCGCCACCGCGAGCAGCGACCCGGCACGCGCCACCGCGTTGGACACCCCGCTCGCGACGCCGGCATACCGGTCGGGCGCCGCGGCGAGCACCGCTGCGGTGAGCGGCGACACGAGCAGCGCGAGGCCGAGCGAGAAGACGACCATGCCGGGCAGCACGTCGAGCCAGCCCGCCCC
>JBOFLR010000602.1:0-5273 GCA_051657965.1 Dermatophilaceae bacterium | reverse complement strand
CGGACGTGTTCCTGTTGCTCGAACCGCCGTCGCTGTCGCCCGGGCCGACGTCGAACGTCCGTGTGTCGAGCGAGCCCGAGCCGCTCACCTTCTCGCTGTTCGTCGTCACCACTCGGGTGTACGTCTCCGGCTCCCCATCGGTGCCGTAGCTCGTCGAGTACAGCGCGGTCTTCGACACTCCGGGGCCTGCGTTCACCCCGGCCCCGCCCTCACCGGCATTGACTCCACCACCGACCGCCGCGTCGAACCTGGCGCTCCATCCCTTCGCGTAGCTGCCGTCGGCGCGATCGGTGAAGATCCCGGCCACGTCCCCACCCAGTGCCACACCGCCACTCGTGGCCCTCCCGCCGAGCGAGTCGATGCCGTCAGTCGGCCCGACGTACGCCCCGCCGATGACCTTGCCGTCGAGCTTGACGTTGTAGACCACCTCGTCCGGCCTCTGGCCGGTCAGCCCGTCGTGCCACGGGTTGAAGTCCCCGAGAGGTCCCGTGACGAAGCCGACTCCGTTGGCAGCCGCCCGTGTGGCCTTGCCGGCGAGCGTGTCTCCCTGCAGTTCGGTGAGGAACTCGTTCGCCTCCTCCGCCGAGTCGAACTTGTACCGCTTGACATAGTTGACATCGGCATTGGCCCCCACGCCACCGAAGGCTGCGCCCAGCTTCTGCTTCACCTCGTCCGGAAGGTTCTTGACCTTCACACCGAGTTCGCCGTCGTAGAGGGTGCCCCCGTTGTACGTGTCACTCACACCCACCACCACACTGCCGTCGGTGTTCTCGGTGACGGACAACCCCTCCTCCCGCTTGAAGTTCAGCTTGCCGTAGACCTTCGTGGCGACCACACCTGACACCCTTACCGAACTGGTGCTCTGATGCTCGGTGCTGACAGGCGCCTCGGTCGGGACGTCGGCGGCCGGGAGCACGAACAGCGGCGGCATCTCGCCCAGGTAGGCGTCGAAGCGGTCGGCGAGTCGGCCGATGTTGGCCGCGGACTGTCGTGCCCCGTTGTAGACCTGCCCGAGCAGCACGCCGGAAGCGGCGGCCCGGACCATCGGCTGGAGCGAGTTGTACCACCTCCGGGCGTTCTCCAGCATGGTGAGGAATCGGTCGACCTCAGAGTCGGCGTCGGCCTGCACCGCCCCCATTTCCGAGGCCAGCCCGGCCAGCCCTTCCGCGGCACGACGCAGCGGTGTGGCGGCGTCCCGGAGGCCCCGCTGCCACTCGGAGGAGGCCTTCTGGAACCCTGCCGCACCCGAACCGGACCAGCGCTCGTCGAGACCGGCGCCCACGCCGGCCACCGTCTCGGCGAGGCCCTCGATGCGCTCGGCATCGTCGACCCACGAGCCGTACGTCGCGAACAGCGCCCTGGGGTCCCCGTCCAGGGTCCGGTAAGCCCGCTCCACCCATTGAGCCGCGGCGTGGAATGCGACCGGAACACGCTCAGGCCAACTGGAGTCGTACTTCACCACACACTCCTTCCTGCGCTGTCTCGGCCTCAGCTGATGAACGACCCCCAGGGGCCGCTCGAGGTCTGGCTCACTTAGTTCCGGAACTGCTTCGTCACACCATCGGCGCTCCGCTGGTCCTGCTCCTCGTACCGGCCGGCGGCGCCCTCCAGGGTCGCCGCCATCTCGTCGCCGTCGGACACCAGGACGGTGAGGCGCTCGGCGACCGCCGTCGTGATGAAGTGCGACGCCCGCTCCGCGATGTCGCGGGAGCGCCGGACGTCGGCGAACGCTGCGGCAGCTGGAGCGGCGCCCTCGAACGTTGCCGACAACCGGTCAGTGGCGTCGATCAACGTGCGTGACGCGCTCCGGAGGTCGCCCGGCCGAACCTCCATGCGGTCAGTGGCCATCGGGCCCACCTCCTCGGATCCACGTACCCGATCACCATCGCCCGCGGTTCGGCCAGGTCGCCACGTCGGTTCTACCCATGTCGGACCGGGGCAACGACGTACGCCCATTCATCCCAGGTGCTGCCGCCACGGGTGAGCACGAGGCCCAGGCCGGCAACCGCCAGTCGGTACTCACCCTGCCGCGAACACCCTGTCGACCTCGTGCCAGAAGCGTGTCCGTACCGACGGTGATCCGTTGAGGATGTCATGGCCGCCATCGACCTCGAGTAACTGCCCAGTGGGGAACCGCGCGACGATCTTGGCGATCGCACGACCGGACACGGTGGCGTCGTCGCCGGCCGCCACGGCCGTGACGCGGGTCGTCACTGCCTCCAGCGGCAGCCGGCCGAGGTCGGACATGGCTCGCGCGGCGGCCATGGTCCAACCCCACGTCGAGCCACCCCGCATGAGGTCACGGCGCTGCCTCGCCAACGATGCGAGGAACTCCCGCCGATCCGGGTCGCCGGTGCGCATATCGAGGCACGACTCCTCGGTCCACGGCCGCTCGCCCGCAGCGAACCTCCGGCCCCGGCCCATTGCGACCATCGCTGTCGAGATCGCCCGGACGACGGGAAGTGGCGAACCGGCACCGAACCGCCACATCGGGGCAGTGAACACCGCTCCGACAAATCGACCAGGGTGTCGGGCCACCAAGTGGGCTCCGATGAGTCCACCCATCGAGTGAGCCAGGAGGTGCAGCGTTCCCTGCGTGCTGACGACGACATGTTCGGCGGCTCGCAGATGGATAGCGAAGTCGTCGATGTGCACGGCGTCGGGGTGTTCGCCGAGGTGGCCCGAGCCGCCCTGCCCGACGTGCTCGACCATGATGGTCGACCAGCCGCGCCCGGCGAGAACCTCGGCGGTCTGCTCCCTCAGTTCCAGGCTGTCACCCCGTCCCGGGACGAGGAGCACGCTGCCCGCCGCGTGGGAGCCCGAGACGCGGCGATATCCCACTCGACCGGTACCGGGACGGACGGCGCTCACCGTGTCCCACCCCATCGGTGCACCTCCTTGGTCGTCATCGGCATCGTCCTCACCTCGCGGTCGAGCTGTGCCGCCGCCGTCGATGTGTCCGGCATGGTCATGCTCCGCCTTCTTCCCGGACCCGGGTTCGAGCCCGGTCCGTTGGAGCGAGCACGAGGCCGAGGCCGGCGAGGATGGCGACCGCCACCGCCGTGCCGCCGAAGAGCAGCAGCGCTCCGCCGCCGTCGTAGGCGAGTCCGCTCCCCGCGGCGGCCGCAGTCGCGGCGAGCAGCCCGATGCCGCGGAGCAGGCCCTGCGCCGACCCGGCACGGCCCGGGTCGACGGTGTGCGCCATCGCCGCGGCGGCACCGATGAACGCCAACGCCTGGCCGGTGGACTCGACGAACCCCATACCGGTGGCGACCCACGGGCTGCCGACGACGCCGTAGAACCCAATGATCGGCAGCAGCACGGCCAGCCCGCGGGCGAAGGCCGACACCCCGCCCCGGCGGTCGGCGAGCCGCCCGGCCCAGCCGCTGACCAGCACGAACGGCACGGCGAAGAGGGCGTAGCTGGCGGCGGTGAGCAGCGGGTCGGCGCCGAGGTCGGTCATGAACCGGGGCCACACCCCGTCGTACGCGCCGGTCGGCACCATCACCGCGGCGTAGAGCAGCACGATGCCGACCACGCGGCGCGACGTCAGCAGGTCCAGACTCACCCGGGGCGCCGGCGCGGATGACGGTCGCACGGCGTGGGTGTCATCCTCGCCGTGGGTACCGCGCGCGCTCGGGACATCGCCCACGAAGCGGGCGTCATCCGCGGCGGTGGTGCGCATCTCACGGAAGCCGGCGAGCACGACCGGGGCGGCGACGAGGACCGTGCCGGCCGACACCGCGAGGATGACGGTGGGGGAGGCGACCGCCACCGCGGCACCGGCGGCCATCGGCCCCACCGCGATGCCGGCCAGCTCGGCAGCGCCGAGCCGGCCCAGCCGTTCGCCGCTGCGGGCCGGGTCACTGCGGACGAGCAGGGCGCTGGCCGCGGAGACGAACATGCCGAACCCGAAGCCGACGAGGGCTCGCCCGGCGACGAGGTGCCAGCCATCGGTGGCCAGCGCGCTCCCGGCCAGGCCGGCAGCCACGAGCAAGGTGCCACCGACGGCCATCGCCCGGGCGTGGCCGCGGTCGGCGAGCGGTGCGAGCACCAGCTCGGCGACGAGTGCAGCGGCGAACCCCGCGGCAGCGAGATAGCCGATGGCGGCGGTGCTCACGCCGAGCGTGCCCTGGAGCGTGGGCAGCAGCGGGAAGATGACGAACGAGCCGGCCGACAGCAGCGTCATCGCCACCACGACGGCCGGGACCAGCAGGCGATGCGTGGTCTCGGACGGGCGATCCGTCGACGCAGACTGGCGATCCGTCGTCGGCGCGACCGAGGTGCCGCTGTCGGCGGTCGCCGCCGCGGCGGCGGTGCCGTCGTTCGTGGTCACCGGCGCGACGGAAGAGCCGCCATCCAAAGTTGTCCGCATGGAGAACAACGGTACGTGATGTTGTCCGCGTGGACAACTCGGTTGGGTATCCTGGTGGCATGACGACCCGGGCGAGTGCGGACGAGCGACGGCAGGCGATCCTGCGCGCCACGCTCGCGCTGGTCGCCGAGAAGGGCTTCGCCGGAGTCACCCTGCGCGACGTCGCCGCGGCGGTGGGCGTGGCGCACGGCCTGATCCGCCACTACTTCGGCACCCGCGACGAGCTGGTCGCCGCCGCGTTCGACTCGGCCGTCACCGCCGAGCTCGCCCAGGACGAGGAGTACGCCGAGCGCGTCGCGCCGCTCGAGGCGATGGCCGACTGGCTGGTCAGCACTCCCCGCGAGCACTATCTGGTGTGGATCGACGCGTGGAGCGAGGCGCCGCGCAACCCGGTCCTGGCCGCCGCGCTGCGCCGCCACCATCGCGACTGCGAGCGACGACTGGCGCGGATCATCGAGCGGCTCACGGCCGACGGCCTCGCGCACAGTGACGACCCCGCGGATGACGCCCGCGCCCTCACCGCCCTCGGAGACGGGATCGCGGTGCAGCTGCACGTCATGGGCACGGTCTCCCGCCGCACCGCCGACGCCGTCGTGCTCGGTGCCGCCGAGCACCGCCTCGGCATCCCCGCCGGCACGCTCGCAGGCGCGTCGCGCCGCGCCGCCCGCGGACAGTGGATGCGCTGAGCGCGCACCGAACGTATGCGGACCGCACCTGAGCCGAGCCGCCACACAGGGAATCTGCCAGTGGCCAGCGATCGGTCGAGCATGGCACGCCCCGACGACCGGACTGTGGGTGAGCATCCCCTGTCGGCAGGCCCCGGGTGCGGCCTACCGAACGCGCCTCAGGCCAAGGTGCCGCTGCCCGGTGCCGAGCGCTCGGCGGTGGTGCGCATCAG
>JBOFLR010000601.1:0-2388 GCA_051657965.1 Dermatophilaceae bacterium | reverse complement strand
TGGGCATCGACCCCGAGAAGGTCAACGTCAACGGGGGCGCCATCGCGCTCGGTCATCCGATCGGGATGTCCGGGGCGCGGATCACGCTGCACCTCGCCCTCGAGCTGGCCCGGCGCGGCGGTGGCACCGGCGCCGCCGCCCTGTGCGGCGGCGGCGGCCAGGGTGACGCGCTCGTCATCCGCGTACCGGTACGAGGCTGACCCTCATCGGCGACCCGGAACCCGCCGGTTCGCGCGCGGTCGACGTCGCGGCGCTCGTCGCTGCAGCCCGCCGAGGTGAGCCACGTGCGGTCGGCCGGCTGGTGTCGCTCGTCGAGAGCGATCACCCGGCGCTCCCGGAGGCGATGGCCGCGCTCGCGCCCCACACCGGGCAGGCCCAGGTCGTCGGGGTCACCGGGGCGCCCGGCGTAGGCAAGTCCACGACGGTCGGCGAGCTGGTCGGCGCCTACCGGCGACGCGGCCACCGCGTCGGCGTGCTCGCCGTCGACCCCACCTCGCCGTTCACCGGAGGCGCCCTGCTCGGCGACCGTATCCGGATGACGGAGCACGCCGCCGACCCCGGTGTGTTCGTCCGCTCGATGGCCACCCGCGGCCGGCTGGGCGGCTTGTCGTGGGCCACGCCGCACGCGGTGCGGGTGCTCGACGCCTCGGGCTGCGACGTGGTCCTGGTCGAGACGGTGGGCGTGGGGCAGTCCGAGGTCGACGTCGCGGCCACCGCCGACACCACCGTGGTGCTGCTCGCACCCGGCTGGGGCGACGGCGTGCAGGCGGCCAAGGCCGGGGTCCTCGAGATCGCCGACGTGCTCGTGGTCAACAAGGCCGACCACGACGGAGCAGACCGCGCGGTGCGCGAGCTGCGCCACGCCGTCGACCTCGCCGACCGGCCCGACGGTGCGTGGCGCACGCCCGTGCTGCGCACCGTGGCCGCGCGCGGCGAGGGCCTCGACGCGCTCGTCGACGCGATCGACGGGCACCGAGAGCACCTGGGGGAGAACGGCATCCGCGAGCATCGAGAACGCCGCGCCCGGGCCGAGATCGAGTCCGTCGCGATCGAGGTGATGCGCACCCGGCTGGCAGCGGCCGACGACGGCCGGCTGCTCAACATGCTCGGTGAGGAGGTCGCGGCCGGCTGCCTCGACCCCTACGCCGCGGCCGAGGCACTCGTCCGGCGCGGTTCCGAGTCCGACGAACGCGGGTGAACCCGTCGTCCAGCCGACGATCCTCACCCACGTTCGCCGAAGGGCGGCGACGCCGAATACCGGATGACGCGGCGCGCCTCGCAAGGCAGACTCGCCGCTCGTGACTCCAGACCCCGACTCCCCGGATCTCACCATCACGCCCGCCGTCCCGGACGGGGCCGCCGCACCCAGCCTGTCGGACGCGGCAGCGACATCCCATCTCCTGACCGCGGCCACCGCACCTGGCCTGTCGGACGCGGCAGCGACATCCCATCTCCTGACCGCGGCCACCGCACCTGATCTCCCGGACCCTGCAGCGCCCGCCCCCGGTGCCGCCGACCCTGCAGCGCCCGCCCCCGGTGCCGCCGGCGCCGCAACCTCCCAGCGCGCAGTCCCCGCACTCGCGACGAAGCCGACCCTGCGCGGTGCGCTCGTCACGTTGCGCCCGTTCCACGACGGCGATGCCGAGGTGATGGCGCAGATCCTTTCCGACCCCGAGGTTCGCCTGCTCACCGGCTACGTGGAGACCACCGCCGAGGCGCACGAGCCGCAGCCGCTCGACGACCGGCTGCGCGACTGGTACGCCACGCGGAACGACCAGCCCGACCGGCTCGACCTCGCCGTCGAGGACGTCGCCACCGGGCGACTGGTCGGCGAGGTCGTCCTCAACGAGGTCGACCGGGACGCACGGACCTGTAACCTGCGGGTGCTCGTCGGCCCGGAGGGCCGCGGTGGCGGACGAGGCACCGAGGCGGTCGCGATGGCGAGCGAGTACGGCATCCGGACCCTGCAGCTGCGCCGGATCACCCTCGAGGTGTTCGACCACAACCCCCGCGCGCGCCATGTCTACGACAAGCTCGGCTACCTGGTGACCGGGCACCGGGACGCCGCGCTCGTCCTCGACGGGGTACAGATCGGCGCCACCGACATGGCTCTCGACGCCGCCCACCTGGTGCGGGGCGCCTCGTGCCGGTGACGGCTGCAGTCACCGGATCGTTACCGCCGCAGGCCGTGGACCCCGGCTAGGGTCGCTCGCGAGCGACGGCGACGGGGAGGCACGATGTTCTGGGCGGCGGTGCGGCATCGGCGCGGCCAGTCGTTCGCGCTCGCGCTCGTCTCGGCGCTGGTCACCACGTGCGCCGTCTTCGCGCCGCTCTTCGTGCGCACGCTCGAGCAGGGGCTGCTCCGCGTGCAGGTGACGTCCAGGGAGC
>JBOFLR010000600.1:0-4983 GCA_051657965.1 Dermatophilaceae bacterium | reverse complement strand
ACCGTCACCGTGCGCGACTCCGCGGGCAACAGCGCGGATGCCGTGACCGCGGCGGTCGCGGTGGCCTACGAGGCGACGCTGCTCTCGCCGCCGGAGGGCCGCACCGTCTCGGTGCCGCGCGGGGCCACGGTGCCGGTGGCCGTCCTGGTGCGTGACTGCGACGGGTCGGTGCCCGGTGGGCTCACCGCCCCCACCGTGATCGTGACGCTCGGCGACCGGAAGATTTCCGAGGCCACGTTGCAACGGCTGGGGCCGCTGTGGGCGGGCCTGGTGCGCACGCGGTCGTTCCCGGCCGAGGCCGGGCCGTACACGGTGACGGTCACGGTGCCGGACACCGGCCAGAGCGTCACGTCGACGGTGCGGCTACGGCGCTGACCCCTGGTGGGGAGCCCGGTCCGTGGTGCGACAGTCCCTCTCTGCCCGGGACCTCGTCGGGCTGTGACGCTGGCTACGACGCCGAAGTCGTGGTGATCACCCCGGGTTCGGCGCTGTATCCGGCGTCATAGAAGCGCATCGACGATGCCGAACGCCAGGTGGTAGGCCGGGCCGGGCCGGGGATCGCCCCGGTCCGGCTCCCCCGGAAGTCGCCGGCGGGTGGTCAGACGGCGCGTTCGAACGTGACGAGCAGCCCCTCGACCGCGCCGGGTCCGACCCGGCCCTTCACCTCGGTCGAGACGATCGACTTCACCTGCCAGCCCTGTCCGCCCCACTCGTTGAGCAGCTTCTCGAGCTTGTCGCCCGACATCTTGCCGCCGATGAGCCCTTCGCGGAGCTCGATGACCTTGTACTGGTACGCCATGACCACACGCTAGCGCTGCCGCCTGCCCGCCTGCCCGCCTGCCCGCCTGCCCGCCTGTTCTGCTGCCCGTACGCCCGCCTGCTCTGCGTCCCGTACGCCTGGCTGCCTGCTGCTCGCCCGTTCGACCGCGGCAGCGCTCGGCGGTAGCGTCGGACGGCAGGCGCTCAGCGGATCGCGTCGAGAACGGTGCGGGCGATGACCCAGGTGGCCCAGCCGCAAGCGGCCACGTGGGTCAGCACCCAGAAGACCCGCGGAACCCGGGTCAGCCGGGCGAGCACCCCTGGGTCGCTGACGCCGCGGTCGGGCGCGACCACCACTGCGGCCAGGTGTCGCCAGGCACCGACCGCCAGCACCAGCCCGGCGCCGGTGACCACCTGGGCCTGGAGCCGGTCGGACGCTGACCACCACAGTGCACCCGCACCGACGATCACCGCGACCACCACCCCGGCGGTGAGCAGCGACCGCGCCCGGAGCAGCCCGGCGATCAGCACGGCGATCGCGCCGGTGAGCACCGTCGCCGACCAGCCGGCGGTGGCGAGCACCACCAGGCCGGCGCCGACCAGAGCCGGCATCGGGTAGCCGGCCCACGTCGTGGCGACTCGTCCCAGGCCCCGTGCAGGGCCGACGGTGACGGCGTGTCCGGACATGTCGCCGCGCAGCACGAACCCGGTGAAGCGGCGTCCGCAGAGGATGCCGACCGCGGCGTGCCCGAGCTCGTGAACCAGGGTGACGCCGAGCCGCACCACCCCCCAGACCGGCCGCACCGTGACGGCGACGAGCGCCCCGATGAGCACGACGACGAGCGGTGTGCCCGTGAGCGCCGCGCCGTCTCCGGGCAGTACCCGGGCCCACACCTCGTCGATCCAGTCCACGAGCACGAGAACCTATCCCGTCACCCGACCGGGCCGTGCCAGCGCGCCGTCGGCGCACGGTAGCGTCATCTCTCGTGCGGGGTCTGGTCGACATCCACTGCCATGGTGCTTTCGGCGGCGAGTTCGGCACGACCGACGCCGCCAGCCGGATGGCGGCCACGCACCACAAGCGGGCCGGCGTCGACCGCGTCGTCGCCAGCCTGGTGTCGGCGGCCCCGTGGGACCTCGCCCGCCAGGTCGGCGTGCTCGCTCCGCTGGTGGCCGACCGCACGATCGCCGGCATCCACCTCGAGGGTCCGTTCATCTCGTACATGCGCCGCGGTGCTCACGACGCGCGGGTGCTGCGCGATCCCGACGCCGCCCTCGTGTCGCTGCTCGCCGACGTCGCCGCGTCCAGCGGCGCACCGGGCGGCATCCGGCAGCTGACCTTCGCGCCCGAGCTGCCCGGTGCCCAAGCCCTGGTGAGCGCGTGCGTGGCGCACGGCATCCGCCCGGCCGTCGGCCACACCGACGCCGACTCCGGCACGGTGGCCCGGACGCTCGGCGACATCGCGCAGCGGCAGGGCGCGCCGGCGCTGGTCACCCACCTGTTCAACGGGATGGCGGGCTTCCACCACCGCAGCGGCGGGCCGGTGGCCGCGGCGCTCGCGGCCGCCGGACGCGGCGACGCCGTGGTCGAGCTGGTCGCCGACGGCACGCACGTCTCCGCCGACGTCGTGCGGATGGTGTTCGAGACGGTCGGCCCCGACGCCGTCGCGCTCATCTCCGACGCGACGACCGGTACCGGCCTGGGTGACGGCAGCTACGTGCTGGGCTCGCTGCGCGTCAAGGTCGAGCACGGCGTGGCCCGGACCGCCGACACCGGGTCGATCGCCGGCAGCACCTCCACCCTGGCCGACTGCGTGCGCTGGGCGACCGAGGTCGCCGGGGTCAGCGCGGATGACGCCCGCCGCGCCGCGACGACCACCCCAGCGCGCGCGGTCGGCCTCACGGACTGACCGCCGCGGCGCCGTGCATGGCGGATGCTGTTTCGGCCGCACGGGCGACCGTGAGTAGGTAGCCTCACGCCACTGGCCGCTGCCCGACGCAGCGGCCGTGCAGGGGTCCTGGAAAGGGCCAGTCGATGCGGAAGCGTCGCCCCCGGTCGGTGTGTCGCGCTCGAGGCGAGTCCGAAGCGAACCCGCGCCGTCGTCGTTCCATCGCGCTGCGTCGCGTCACCGCCGCGGTTGCCGCGCTCGTCGTGGGCGTGCTGGGTGGTGTCGCCTCCCCTGCTCTCGGGTACCAGATCAACGCGACGAGCGTCCTCGGCGGCTCCAGCCCCGAGTCGGCGAGCGTCCTGTTCCCGGGCGGGGTCAGGGCTACGTTCACTCCGACCGCGCCCGGCATCACCCGGCTGTCGACGGTCAACTCCACGCTCGCCTCGCGCGGTGCCACGCCCGGGATGTTCACGCCGAGCGTCCCGACGTCGACCCCGATGCCGGCGTTCAGCACCTCGGCCAACGGATGCCCGGCCGACGGGCTGTGTGCGAACCGGGGCGGCTTGACGATCTCCTTCGACCGGCCGGTGCGCAACCCGGTGCTGCACCTCGCCGGCCTGGGCGACTCGGTGGGGACGGCGCCGAACAACTCGATCCTGCACGTGGTGGGCACCATCACCGGCAGCACGCCGGCGGGGGCGAGCTTCGGCGCGCCGTCGAGCGGCAACGTCAATCTCGTGCGTACCGGCGGGAACCTGACGTTCGACACAGCCGGCGCCAAGCCGGCGCCTAGCTGCGTCACCCCCGGGACGGCGGGCCAGACCTCACTGGCGGGCTGCGGCAGCCTGCCGATCGTCGGCACGTACACCTCCATCACGATGCGGATGGACGCGCTGATGTCGGCGAACGGCACCGGCACCGCCGGTACCGCCAGCTCCGAGGACGCGTTCGTGCTCGGTGTCAGCGTCGACGAGGACTTCGCCGACGCACCGAACAGCTACGAGTCGGAGGCGCCGACCACGCACATCCTCTCCGACCTCCAGCTCGGCGGGTCGGTGGATGCCGACAACCTCACCATCGCGAACTCCGACGTCAGCCCGTTCTCGGTGGCGGCCGGCGCGAACGCGAACGCGCCGAACGGCGACGGCGCCGACGAGGACGGCTGGCCGTCGACCGTACCGCCGTTGACGACGGCCTCGGCGGGTCTGACGTACCGCGCCACGGTGCCGATCTCGGGGGCCTCGGCGGCCGGCCAGGTGTGCGGCTGGATCGACTTCAACCGCAACGGCGCCTTCGACGACCTGTTCGAACGGGCCTGCGGCGCCTTCACGGCCGGAGCGACGTCGGCGGTGCTGAACTGGCTGGTGCCGAACACCACCAGCGCCGGCCCTACCTACCTGCGGCTGCGGGCGTCGTACAACACGACCCAGGTGACCACGGCGACCGGCGCTGCCGACTCCGGTGAGGTCGAGGACCACTCGATCGCGATCTACCCGGCGGTGCGGGTGAACAAGGTGCTCACCGGTGGGTCGCCGCGCCGGTTCGACCTGCTCGTCAACGGGACGACCGTGGCAGCGGCCGTCGGTGACGGCGGCACCAGCGGAACCAGGACCGTCTACCACACCTCCGCGTTCGGCGCGCCCGACATCACGGTGCCGCAGAACGTGGCCACCACGGCCGTGCCGCTGACCATCACCGAGCAGCAGGCGCCCGGGTTCGCCCTGCACAGCACCACGTACCGCTGCGTCGACGGCACGGGCGCCACGATCACGAGTGGCAACGGCACTTCGATCTCCACGGTCATCCCCGCCTCGACGGGCAGCAACGGCCGCGCCCAGAACATCACCTGCACCTTCACCAACTCCCCGGTGCCGCAGTACTCGATGCTCAAGACGGTGCGTTCGGTCGCCGACACCAACGGCTCCGGGCGGCGCGATGCCGGTGACGTCGTCACCTACGACTTCACCGCCACCAACTTCGGCGACGTCGCCCTGACCGACCTCACCATCAACGACCCGTTCAACACGAGCGTCACCTGCCCCAGCACGAGCCTCCCGCTGAACGGCGTCGTGGTGTGCACCGGGACGCACGTGCTGACCCAGGCGGAGGTCGACTCCGGCGGGTTCACCAACAGCGCCACGTCGACCGTCAGCTCGGCCTCCGGCGGTGCGACATCGACCCCGACCTTCGCCACCGTGTCGACCCCGGTCGTCGGAACACTGCGACTGACCAAGACCGCGACCGCGGTCGACGCCAACGGCGACGGTGTCACCAACGATGCCGGGGACCGGATCACCTGGGCGTTCACCGTCGTCAACGACAGCAACGTCACCCT
>JBOFLR010000599.1:0-2690 GCA_051657965.1 Dermatophilaceae bacterium | reverse complement strand
GCGCCGGCCACCGCCTCCACGGCGGACCCACCGGGCCCGCCGGGGTTGACGAACAGCGGCCCGACCCGGTTCTCCTGGTCCGACGCCGGGTACCGGATGACGGCGAGGTCGACCGTCGGCCCGGCCGGGTCGTCGTAGCTCCGCGGGACGGCGTACGTGGCGCACTCCAGCCCCGGAAGGGCCTCTCCGCACGGGGCCCACTCGATCGGCGCGACGTCGTCCAGCACACCGCCCGCCCGGGACGACGCGTCGGCCGGTGGCGCGTCCGCCCTCGCGGGGGCGGCTGCGGACGCTGCCGGCACCAGCGCGAGGGCGCAGAGCGCGGCAGTGGCGAGGCCGATGGACCGGCGCATCATGGTGGAACCTTTCAGTCGATCGGTCGGATCGGGTCGCCGGGTACACGATGAAGCGGACGTTAACGACCCTCGGACGCACGGTGGCACGTGCGGAGGATGCCGGAGTCACGTCGCGAGTCGTCGATCGCGACGTGACTCCGCACGGTAGTCAAGCCGCCGTGGCCCGCCTCGTCCATGCGAACTCCCACCCACGTGCACTCAGGAGAAGTACCCAGGACGAGACGCCCGGGCGAGCGACCCGGCTCGTCACGGGCGGAAGGGCGGATGACGAGCCACGGCGCGCTGGGGTCGGCGCCTGGGTCGGCGCGTCACTCGGGCGCTGACCAGGCTTGACGCATCGAGAGCTTGCCACCGGTCTGGAGCAGCGACCGCCGGTAGATGCGCTCGGCGACCACGACGATCGCCCCCGCGGCCAGCACGAGCAGCACCAGGGCGAGCAGCGGCTCCCACACCGGCACGTCGCCCTCGACGAGCCGGGTCGGCATCAGCACCGCCGAGAACGGCGGCACGAAGGACAGCGCGGAGGCCCAGCCGGCCGGCGCGAACAGCGCGCCGAAGAACACCGCGAGGGTGAGCATGGTCATCGGCGTCGACGTGGACTGCACGTCCTCGGTACGCGAGGCCAGCGACCCCGCCACCGCCCACAGCGTGGCCAGCGCGGCGAAGCCGGCCACGAAGAAGACGAGATACCAGCCCACAGGGCCGCTGATACTGGCGACGTACCGGTCGTAGGGCGTGAACGACAGCCCGACCAGCCCGACCCCCGCGTAGAGCACCATCTGCAGCACCGCGATCGCGCTGTTGCCCAGCACCTTCCCCGCGAGCAGGTGCCGCACCGGGATCGACGTGGCGATGATCTCGACGATCCGGTTCTGCTTCTCCTCCACCACGCTGCTGGCCAGCTGGTACCCGAACAGTACCGAGGTGAGGTAGAAGAGGAACGCGAACGCGAACGCGAGCACCGACGCCACACCGGCGCGGTCGGCATCCCCTTCGAGGAACTCCGAGGTGACGCGCGACCCCGCCACGAGCTCCTCCGTCGTGGTCCCGAGCCGGGTGGCCTGCTCCTCGAGCGCAGCGGTGCGCACCACGTCGGCGACCACCTGCTCCAACGCCCGCTCGCTATCGCTCTCGGTGGTGAGCACCCAGCCGTCGTCGCCCGGATGCAGCCAGGCGTCGGCCTCGCCGTCGCGGACCAGCGCCTCGGCGGCGGCCGGCGTGCCGGCGTCGCGCACCTCGACCCGTACCTGGTCGTCGAGCTCGGGAGCCTCTCGCGCCACGCGTTCGGCGACGCTCGCGTCGGCCGCTGCGGTGGCGAGGGTGTAGCTCTGCACCCGACCGGCATCCCAGATGCCGTAGGCGCAGAAGCCGAGGATGAGCACCAGCGTGACCGCGGTGCCGGCCAGGAACGCCTTGTCGGAGAGCCGTACGACGATCTCACGGCGCATCACGAGCAACCACGCCGGCGTACCCACCCTCCCAGCTCTCCCGCCCGAACCAGGGAGGTTCGCCATCGCTTCGGAACCGCCCCCCGGCGATTCCGGAGCTTCCCGCTCGATCACCCCGGGGGACGCGTCAGCCGGGCCGGCATCCGGCCGCATCGAGCCGGTCACGCCGCCACCTCCCGGTAGATGTCGGCGAGGGCTGGTCGCACCGGTGCGAACTCGAGCACCGAGCCGCGTGCGGCGGCCTCGCGGAGCACCGCCTGCTCGGCGCCGTCGTCGAGCACCTCGAGCAGTGCGGTGTGCCCGTCGACGTCGACGACGTGTACGCCGCCGAGGTCGCGGACCCAGCCGGCGTCGCTGCCGAGCACGAGCCGGTAGCGCACCGGCCCGGCCCCACGCAGGTGCTCGACGTCGCCGCTCGCCACGACGCGACCACGGGCCATGACGACCAGCCGGTCGCAGAGCCGTTCCACGAGGTCGAGTTGGTGGCTCGAGAACAGCACCGGCGCACCGCGCGAGGTGTGCTCGCGGAGCAGGTCGACCATCGAGTCGACCGCCATCGGGTCCAGGCCCGAGAACGGCTCGTCGAGTACGAGCGCGGTCGGCTGGTGCAGCAGGGCCGCGACGATCTGCACCCGCTGCTGGTTGCCGAGGCTGAGCTTCTCGACTCGCTCCTTGCCTCGCGCGGCCAGCCCGAACCGGTCGAGGTGCTCGAGGGCCGAGCGCCGCGCCGCCGCGACCGGCATCCCCTTGAGCTGGGCCAGGTACACGAGCTGGTCGAGCACCGGCTGCTTGGGGTAGAGCCCGCGTTCCTCGGGCATGTACCCGAACCTGCGCTGGTCGGCGGCGGTGATCGGCCGGCCGGCCCAGCGCACCTCGCCGGAGTCGA
>JBOFLR010000598.1:0-3905 GCA_051657965.1 Dermatophilaceae bacterium | reverse complement strand
TGCCGACGAAGACGACGACCTCGACGAGTGAGGCGACCCCGAGGTCGGCGTCGCGGGCGACGAGCGCCCACGGGAACAGGTACACGGCATCGACGGCGAAGACGACGTAGAGGAAGGCGAAGGCGACGTACCGGATCTGGGACTGCGCCCACCCGGTGCCGACCGGGTCGACGCCCGACTCGTAGGTGAGGCGGCCGGCATCGGTGACCGCGCGCGGCGCGACCAGGCGCCGGGCCACCATCGCCGCGGTGACGAGCAGCACCCCGGCCAGCACGACCGCCGCGACCGCGAGATAGCCCTCCATCACCATCCAGCGTATCTCGTCGGACGTCGAGCTCGACCGTGCCGGACCCGAGGTGGGTGAACCCGCCGACAGCGCCGCCGGTAGTTCTGCCGTTCCGGTTACCGGGGCCGGTCGGCGACCCTGGGCTCGGCACGAGGGTCCTCGCGCCTCCTGGCCCACGCCACGAAGGGGAGCAGCATGTCGAGCCGCGCGTTCGAGGTGGAGCCGGAGCGGCTGCGGGCCGTCGCCGGGGCGATTCCGGGCTGGGGCGACACCTGTGAAGAGGCCGGTGCAGAGATCGAGCGGACGGAGATCCCGAGCGGGAGCTTCGGTTCGGTCGACCATTCGGAGTACGTCTCGTCCGTCGCGGTCGAGTTCACCGGTGCCGTCGGTACGTCGCTCGCCTGGGCCGCCGCCGATGCGGACGAGCTGTCCCGGAGCGTGGCCGATACGGCCTCCGCCTACGTCCAGGTCGCGGATCACGCGGCATCCCGCTACCAGCACCTCGCTGCCGACGCCGCCCTCGGCCGGATGTGAGCGCTCGAGCGCGCTACCGCACGGCACCCGAACCGCTCGCCACGACGGCGCCTACTCGTGGCCGGGATAGACCGTCGACGATCCGGGTGAGGACCGGCGCGTCGACGGCGCGGTCCCGCCACGCTCCCGCTCGGGATGGAGCAGCTCGGCCGACGGCTCCGGGCCCCGGTCGCGAGGTACCGGGCGATCCTGCCGCGCCCCGCCCTCGTTGTCGGGGCTGGAGTACGAGGACTCTCGGAGGCGAGAGGACTCGGACTTGTCGTCGACCTCGCCACCGACCTCGCCGCCGAATGCCTTGCCCTTGGCGCCGGTCGTCGTGGCTCGGCTGTCCAGACGCTGCTCCTGGGACGTCTCCACGGCATGCCGGTCGACGTACTGCTCCCAGCCTTTCCAGTCGCCGCCGCGCGCGTCGTACGCGGACCGGTGTCGCGACTCTTCGAGGTCGAGGATCCGAGTCCGGGTCCGCTGGGTGCGGCTCTCGTGTGTTTCGGTGTACTCCGTGCTCAGCGGACCGAACGACTTGGTCACCTTGGCGCCACCGGTACCACCCTCATGGCGCAGGTCGCCGACCGTACGCTCCTGGCTGAGCACGCGCGTCGGGCGACCGCGGTCGTCGTAGTCGGTGCTGTCCAGCCAGGTACGCGACTCGCCGACCGCGTAGCCGCCGACCGGAGACACCGCTCGCCCGTTGAGCTCCACGGACCGGAGGGTGCCGACGGTGGAACTACCGTCCGAACGCCGGACGTAGACGACCGAGCCGCGTCCTCCTCCGCTGGCCTGGGCGACCGTCGGAGGCGTCCGCACTCCTCCGGCGCGCGTCGCGTCACCGGTCGGGCGCATCTCGGTACCCATCTCACCCTTCGCCTTGGCCTCTCCGGTGAAGGTGTACACCGTCTCGTCGGGCTCGCGACCGCCAAGACCGGTGTGGCTCTCGATCCAGCGCTGTCCACGGGTGATGACGTCGCCGGCCCGGAGGTGGTCTACGAACCGCCGGGCCTCGTCGGGGTCGTCGAACCGGTAGTTGTGGGTGACGTCGACGTTGCCGCCACCGTCGGCCGAAGCCATCATCCGCAGCCGGTCCTTCTCGCCGGCGGGCAGGGCATCGAACGAGGTGTCCCTGCCCTCCTTGAACTCCCCGTTGCCGGACACCCCGGTTCTCACACTGACCACCGTGCGGCCGTTGACGTCCTGGCTGACACTGATCCCCGACTCGATGCCGCCCTTCGCCTTGACCAGCCGCGGCTTGAACGACCCCTTGCCAGCACCCGATGACTCGCTGCGCAGCTGCCGCACCCGGGCGATCTCCTCCCGCCACGGTGAGTCCGGCCCGAGCTGGAACCGGCGCGGCATGCTGGCGAGCACGTGGTCCAGCAGGATCTCGTGCGCGTGGATCACCTGCAGGCACGCCCTGGCCTCATTGATGACCCGGTCGGCCCAGCGCGCCCCGTCGAGCGGCTGGCCGGCCTGGAGCCGGACCCGCATCTCCAGGTCGAGGCGCATCGCGACCCGCGCGAAGTGCTCGCAGGCCAGCCGTCCGCCTTGCTCGTGGTGACGCAGCGCGCTCGCCGCAAGCGCCAGCCCGTCGGCGGCGAACCGCATGGTGGTGGCGTTGCCCGACACGACGCCGGACCAGGTGTCCGCGCGGGTGTCGAACGCCTCGGCGGCTTCGCCGCGCCAGCCTGCGAGTTCCCTGGCACGCTGCTCGTCGAGCGCCTGCCAGGCCGCGTCGATACTGCCGGCCTGCGTGCGCCAGGCCGCCGCAGCGGTGTCGAGCACATCCGGCGAGCCGACGAGCCGTCGATAGTGAGTCTCGAGCGAGCCTGCGGTCGAGCGGTACATCGCAGGTACCTCGTCGACCCAGGCCGGCGACAGCGGTGACACGTGCCCTCCATCAGTAGCGCTCGAGGCCTCACAGTAGGACCGACCATCGATCGTCAGGAAGGCTCTATTTCGCTGTCGCACAACTGTTCACGGGGCGTTCACTCGAAGCGCGACAGCGGCGGCTGCGTTGCCGCTCGGCGTGGCCGTGCGCGAGGACACCGCGACCGACAGATGCCGACCCGCAGAGCGCACGCCCGCAGAGGACTGGCCTAGCGTCGAGGACACCCGGAGATATCCCCTCGCGGTATGATTTCGGGATGACGGTGCAGATCACCGTTCGGCTGCCGGACGAGCTCGTGGCCTTCGTCGACGCGGAAGTGGGCGAGGGGCGGGTGCGTAGTCGTGCAGATGCCGTCGCGAGGGCCCTCCACCGCGAGCAGCGCCGCCGCCGAGCGGAGGCGGACGCCGCCATCTACGCGGAGGGCACCGATGCCGAGGTCGACGCGATCGTGGCCCACACCAGCAGCCGTCCCGTCGACCTCTCCGAGCACGACCGCTGATGCACCCCATCCACCTGGTCCGTCTCGACAAGGTCCGCCCGGCGGTCCTCCTCACCCGGAGCGTCGTCATCCCCGCGCTGAACCAGGTGACGGTCGCCCCGGTCGTCACCCGCGTCCGTGGCCTGAGCACCGAGGTGCTCGTGGGGCCGCGCAACGGGCTCGACCACGACAGCGTGGTGAACTGCGACCTCGTCACGACCGTGCGCAAGGACGACGTGCTCAGCCGAGTCGGCTATCTCCTCGCCGACCAGGAGGTGCAGCTGACCGAGGCGATCCAGCACGCGTTCGACCTCGAGTCGGCGTGAGGAGCGGCTCGTCCCGGAGAAGGGGACACCCTCCGCTGATCCACAGGCTCGCGACGTAGCATGGTGGGTGCTGCCTCCGCGGCGAACACCGTGCGCAGCATGGCCTACCCCCTCGCCCAAGGTGTCTCGTGAGCAGTACCACCGTCCAGACCCTCGATCGTGTCGTCATCCGCTTCGCCGGTGACTCTGGTGACGGGATGCAGCTCACCGGCGACCGGTTCACCTCCGAGACCGCCGCGCTCGGCAACGACCTCTCGACGCTGCCGAACTTCCCGGCCGAGATCCGCGCACCGCAGGGCACCCTGCCGGGAGTGAGCAGCTTCCAGCTGCACTTCGCCGACCACGACGTGCTCACCCCCGGCGACGCACCCGATGTGCTCGTCGCGATGAACCCGGCCG
>JBOFLR010000597.1:0-15094 GCA_051657965.1 Dermatophilaceae bacterium | reverse complement strand
GGCCGCGACACCCGGCGCACCAGGCCTGCGGCGCGCACGACGGTCTCGACGAGGTGGCGGTCCACCGTGTGCCGGTGCACCGCACTGCGCTGCGGGCGCGAGCGCACCGCGGACCACTCGGGCAGCCAGGTGTCGACGATGCCGACCTGGTCGAGCCCCTCCCACACGGTGACCAGCCCCGGCCCGCTCGCCAGCAGGTCGCCGAGCAGGTCGCGAAGGACCGGGGTCCACGGGACCGGCAACGGGGGGGCGTTGTGGGCCAGGTTGTCCAGGGTCGCCGGCGCGACCGGCAGGCCCGCCCGCGCCGCCACGACCGCCGCGCGGAACGGCATCCCGGCATCACTCTCGGCGAGCCGCGCCGCGCCGAGCACGACCTCGCCGTCGCTGGCGAAGAGCCCGTGGCCGAGCGGTGTCATCTGTGGCCTGCGCGGCCCGACCCGCAGGGTGCGGGCCCGTTGCGACTGACCGGCCCGGCGCAGCGTGCCGTCGAGCGAATAGGCGACCAGCCGACCCGCGGTGGAGACCGCGGTGAGCAGCTCGTCGGCGTCGTCGTACCCGAGCAGGGCCGCGACCGAGTCGTGGTCGTCGCGCGCCAGGCGGTCGCGACCGCGACCGGTGACCACGTGGACGGCGTCGCGCACGTCGAGCAGCAGCTCGTGCGCCGCGTCGACGCCACCGTGCGGCCGGTCCGCGAGCCACGCCTCCGCCAGCGCGGCGAGGACCGTCATGTCGCGCAGGCCCCCGTGTGCCTCCTTGAGCTCGGGCTCGAGCGACTGGGCGAGGTCGCCCTGGCGCTGGTGCCGCGACGACATCGCCTCGACTAGCTGCGGCAGGCGCTTGCGAGCGTTGCCGCGCCAGTCGTGCGCGACCGTGGCCCGCGCCGCGGCCACGAGCTCCTCGTCACCGGCGACCGCCACGAGGTCGAGCAGGCCGACCGCGGCGGTCAGGTCGCTCGCCGCCACCTGACGGCACTGGCCCACCGTCCGCACGGCATGGTCCAGCCGCACCCCGGCATCCCAGATCGGGTACCAGACCCGGTCGGCGAGCGCGACGAGCTCCTTCGCGGGTAGCGAGCGCTCGGAGTGCAGGAGGACCAGGTCGTAGTCGCTGAGCGGCCCGGCGTCGGCCCGACCCAGGCTCCCCACCGCGGCGAGGGCCACCCCCCCGGGAGGGGACCCGCCGGTCGCGTCCCGCCAGACGTCGCCGAGCCAGGACCGGTTGAACGCCGAGATCGCCTCCCGGCGCGACCGGCCGGCACCGGCGACGGCGAAGTCGCGGGTGCCGGCCAGGTCGAGCCTCCGGGAGCCGATCCCGCCCGAGGAGGTGGCCATCGGCTCAGACGGCCTCGATGCCGCGCTCCCCGGTGCGGACCCGGGCCACGTCGTCGACCGGGACGACCCAGATCTTGCCGTCGCCGATGCGTCCGGTCTGCGCGGCCTTGAGGATGACGTCGACCACCGAGGAACTGTCCATGTCGTCGACGAGCACCTCCAACCGGGACTTCGGCACGAAGTCGACGGTGTACTCGGCACCACGGTAGACCTCGCTGTGCCCGCGCTGCCGGCCGTAGCCCTGGGCCTCGCTGACCGTCATCCCCTGGATGCCGAAGGCCTCGAGGGCCTCCTTCACCTCGTCGAGCTGATGCGGCTTGATGATGGCGGTGACGAGCTTCACGTCGATGCTCCTTCCAGGTCTGCAGAGGTGTCGGTCGTGCGGGCGGTGGCGGTACCGCTACCGGAGCCGCCCATCCGGCCACCCCGCGAGACGAGGTCGTACCCCGACTCGGCGTGCTCGGACTGGTCGATGCCGGCGACCTCGTCGTCCTCGGGCACCCGCCAGCCCATGGTCGCCTTGAGGGCGAGTGCGATGACGAGGGTGACGACGCCGGAGACGATCATCGCGGCCAGGGCGGTGAGCACCTGCAAGATGGTCTGCTCGACGCCGCCGCCGTAGAACAGGCCGGTGGACGTCGAGAGCAGGCCGGCACCGACGGTGCCCCACAGACCGGCCACGAGGTGAACACCCACGACATCGAGCGAGTCGTCGTAGCCGAGCCGGTACTTGAGACTGACCGCGACGGCCGACAGCCCGCCGGCGATCGCGCCGAGGATCAAGGACCCGACCGGGTTCAGGGCGCCACAGGCCGGGGTGATCGCCACCAGGCCGGCGACGACACCGGATGCCGCACCGACCGACGTGGCGTGTCCGTCGCGCAGCTTCTCGACGAGCAGCCAGCCGATCATCGCGGCGCACGTGGCCGCCGCCGTGTTGACCCACACCAGGGCTGCGGTCGCGTCGGCCGCCAGCTCGGAGCCGGCGTTGAAGCCGAACCAGCCGAACCACAGCAGGCCGGCGCCGATCATGACCAGCGGCACGTTGTGCGGACGCATCGCGACCTTGCCGAAACCGAGCCGCTTGCCGACGACGAGCGCGAGGACCAGCGCCGCCATGCCGGCGTTGATGTGGACTACCGTGCCGCCGGCGAAGTCGATCGGGGCGACATCCGCCGCGCCGTCGGTGCTGCCGAAGATCGCGGAGGACAGGCTGGTCTCCGCCGCGGAGAGGAGGCCGCCGCCCCACACCATGTGCGCGATCGGGAAGTAGGCGAAGGTCACCCACAGCGCCGAGAACACCATCCAGGTCGAGAACTTCACGCGGTCGGCGACGGCACCGCTGATCAACGCGACGGTGATGACGGCGAAGGTCAGCTGGAACGCGACGAAGGCGAGCTCGGGCACGTTGCCGTAGCCCTCGTAGCCGAAGAAGTTGATGACCGACTCGGTGGTGCCGGAGAGCCCGAACCTGTCGAACGGGTTGGCGATGACGCCACCGACGTCGTTCGGACCGAACGACATCGAGTAGCCGTAGAGGACGTAGACGATCCCGACGACGCCCATCGCGCCGAACGACATCATCATCATGTTGAGGACCGACTTGCCCCGGGACAGGCCGCCGTAGAACAGGGCCAGGCCGGGGGTGGTCATGAGGAGGACGAGGGAGGCGCTGAGGAGGAGGAACGCGGTCGCCGCGTAGTCCACCGGCAGCTCCTCCGCCAAGGGCATGAAGGTGCTCATGGCGCACCAGGGTGCGGCCGAGCGGTTTCACCGCCCGTGCCCCGACGTTTCGGCAGTGTTGCATCGGCGCCGCGGGTGTAAGCATTGCGTTTCAGGGCTGCATCCGTCCCGCATGCCGAGAAGCAGTGGCGTCCCCGGGTCCTAGTCGAGGATGGCGTCGACGAACGCCTCGGGGTCGAACGGCGCCAGGTCGTCCGGGCCCTCGCCCAGACCGACGAGCTTGACGGGGACGCCGAGTTCGCGCTGGACCGCGACGACGATCCCGCCCTTCGCGGTGCCGTCGAGCTTGGTCAGCACGATGCCGGTGAGACCGACGACCTCGCCGAACACCTTCGCCTGGCGCAACCCGTTCTGACCGGTGGTGGCGTCGAGAACGAGCAGCACCTCGTCGACCGGGCTCTGCTTCTCGATGACCCGCTTGACCTTGCCCAGCTCGTTCATGAGGTTCGCCTTGTTCTGCAGCCGGCCGGCGGTGTCGACCACCACGACGTCGGCCTCGAGCTCGGCGGCGGCCTTCACCGCGTCGAACGCGACGGATGCCGGGTCCGCGCCGTCGCGGTCGGACCGCACCGTCGGCACGCCGACCCGCTCGCCCCAGGTCTGCAGCTGGTCGGCGGCCGCGGCCCGGAAGGTGTCGGCCGCGCCGAGCACGACGTCCTTGTCCTCGGCGACCAGCACCCGGGCCAGCTTGCCCACCGTCGTGGTCTTGCCCACCCCGTTCACCCCGACGACGAGGACGCATGCCGGCCTGCCGTCGACGCGCGAGGACACCACCGACCGGTCCATCCCCGGCCCCACCAGTCGGAGCAGCTCCTCACGAAGCCAGCCGCGCGCGGTGGCCTCGTCGGTGGTGCCGCCCGAGGCGACCCGGATGCGCAGCGCCTCGACCAGCTGCGTGCTCGCGGAGACGCCGAGGTCGGCAGCGAGCAAGGTGTCCTCGACGTCCTCCCACACCGCGTCGTCGAGCTTGCCGCCGGACAGCAGCGAGAGCAGACCCTGGCCCAGTGCGTTGTTCGACCGCGCCAACCGCGCTCGGAGCCGGCGTAGCCGTCCGGCCGGGGCCTCGGGCCGCTCGGGTGCGGGAGGCGGCGCAGGCGCCGCCGGCGTCTCGGCATCCGGCTCGGCGACGGCGGCGCCACGCTCCGCGTCCGCCAGCTGTTCGAGGGTGGCGACCGCTCCGTCGCCGTCGGCACGACGGGACGGCGGCGAGGGCTGTGGTGCCTGGTGCGTCTCGCGGCCGGTGCGGCCACGCACCAGGGCGAGCGCACCCCCGCCGACCACGACGAGGACGACCAGGGCGATGGCGAGGTACTCCCCCACGCTGTCGACGGCACTCATGAACTCATCCTCCCAGTCGGATCCGGCCCGCCTCAAACATTCGGATGACGATGCCGCGTCCGTGGTGACGCCACACCGGCCGACCGGCGAGCCCGACGGCTACCCAGCTCGCGGAGGAGCCTGACCGGTCGACGACGAGCCTGGTCGGTCAGAAGATGCGGACCCGCTCCTGCGGGGCCAGCCACATCCCGTCGCCGTCGGTCACCCCGAACGCCTCATGGAACTCGTCGAGGTTGCGGGCGGCGTTCGCGCGCAGGTCCATCGGGCTGTGCGGGTCGACGGCGAGCAGCCGCTCGGCCTCCTCGGGCCGGGACTTCCCACGCCAGATCTGGGCCCAGCCGTGGAAGAACCGCTGGTCGCCGGTGAGCCCGTCGAGCTCGGGTGCAGGCCTCTCCCCCAACGAGATCCGGTACGCCAAGAGCCCGATGGCCAGGCCGCCGAGGTCGCCGATGTTCTCGCCGACCGTGAGAGCACCGTTCACCCGGTGGCCGGGCGCGTCACGGGTCTCGAGCTTCCCGAACTGGGCGATCAGCGCGTCGGCGAGCGCTTGGAACGCGGCCCGGTCGTCCTCGGTCCACCAGTCGCGCAGCAGACCCGTGCCGTCGAACTGCGAGCCCTGATCGTCGAACCCGTGCCCGATCTCGTGCCCGATGACCGCGCCGATCCCGCCGTAGTTCGCGGCGTCGTCGGCGTCGACATCGAAGAACGGGGGCTGGAGGATCGCTGCGGGAAAGACGATCTCGTTCATCCCCGGGTTGTAGTAGGCGTTGACCGTCTGCGGGGTCATGAACCACTCGCCTCGGTCCACCGGCCCGCCGAGCTTGGCCAGCGCCCGGTCGACCTCGAAAGCGGCGGCCCGGCGCACGTTGCCGACCAGGTCGTCGGGCTCGACGACCAGGGCCGAGTAGTCACGCCAGGTGTCGGGGTAGCCGATCTTCGGGGTGAACCGGCCCAGCTTCTCGAGAGCCTCGGCACGGGTCGCGGGCCCCATCCACGGAACCCGGCCCAGGCTCTGGCGGAACGCCTCGACCAGATTCGAGACCAGGGTCACCATGGCCGTCTTCGCGTGCGGCGGGAAGTGCCGCTCGACGTACAGCCGGCCGACCGCCTCGCCCATCGCCCCCTCGACCAGGGTGACCCCTCGCTTCCACCGCTCGCGGTTCTCGGGCACGCCGGAGAGCGTGCGCCCGTAGAACGCGAAGTTCTCCTCGACGACGGCGCTCGCCAGGTACGGCGCGGTGGCATGGGCCACCTGCCAGGCCAGCCAGTCGCGCCAGGACTCGATCGGCACCTCGTCCAGCGCGGCAGCCACCGAACGCACATGGTCGGGCTGACGCACGACCACCGCGTCGAACGTGCCGTCGGGGGCGCGCAGGCCGCGGAGGTAGGCCGCCCAGTCGACCCCCGGCGAGAGCGCGGCGAGCCCCGCGGCGTCGACCAGTGTGTACGTCTTGACCGGGTCGCGGTTGGTGACGTTGTCCCAGTGCCCGGCGGCGATCCGGGTCTCGAGCTCCATCACCCGGCCCGCGGCGGCCTCCGCATCCGGCCAGCCGACGAGGCCGAGCATCCGGCCGATGTGCGCGACATACGCCGTGCGCTTGGTCGCGTGCTGCTCCTCGCGGTAGTACGACTCGTCGGGCAGCCCGATGCCGGCTTGGTCGAGATAGATCACGTAACGGTCGGGGTCACGGTCGTCGGTGCTGACGATCGGCGCGACCAGCCCGCCGATGCCCGAGCGGGCCAGCTCGCCGAGCAGGCCCATGACGTCGGCGGATGACGCCGCGCCCGCCATCCGCTCGAGGTCGGCACGCAGCGGGTGCTGCCCGCGGGCCTCGACCGTCGCCTCGTCGAGGAAAGACGCGTAGAGGTCGCCGACTTTCGAGGCCACCGAGCCGGGCGCCGGCGAGCCCGCCGCGACCTCATCGATGATCGAGCGCACCTGGCGCTCGGCGGTCTCGCGCAGCATGTCGAACGTGCCGTAGCGGCCGCGGTCGGCCGGGATGTCGGTCTCGGCGAGCCAGCGCCCGTTGACATGGCCGAACAGGTCGTCCTGCGGCCGCACCGCGAGGTCGGACAGGGATCGGTCGACACCGGAGATCACGAGCGTCCTCCTCGGGAACGGCGAGACACCCGGACGGGGCCCGCGGGAGATGAGCGGAGTGAGACGGCGCGGGGACGGCCGCACCGAGGACCATCGGCGGCGGTCACGGCCGTCCGGCCACGACCTCGTCGAGCGAGGTCCTGACCGTCTCGACGGGTACCGGAGGCGCGGCGTGCCGACCTGCGGGACGGTCGTCGCGGGAGACGAGCGCACGAGGAGCCTCGACCAGCCCGCCGACCACGGCCTCACCTCGTTCGGTGAGGAGGTCCCTGCCCGATCGGCGTGCCGGGACCGCGACGACGGCGACGACCACGACGGCGAGCACGAGGCAGAGGAGCATCCCGAGGACCACGGCGAGCATGGTCCCAGGGTGTCAAGACCGACGACGTGGAACCAAATCGGCGGACCGGCCGGGCGCGCGCGCAGGAGCGCAACTAGGGTGACGCACGTGACAGTGCCCGCCACCGACACAGAGGGCGGGCCCGAGCCACGTCGGCGCCGGTTGCCGTGGTTCACCGAAGTGCTGCTCGCCCTACTCGCCGTCGCTCTCGTCCAGGGCTTCCTCGTCAAGCCGTTCGGCGTCCCCTCGCAGTCGATGGAGCAGACCCTCCAGGTCGGCGACCGGATCCTCGTGAACCGCCTCGACGACGACATCGACCGGGGCGACGTCGTCGTCTTCGGCCACGGCGACGACTGGCAGCAGGCCGAGCGGCCACCGGCCGACAACCCGCTGGTACGTGCCCTCCGCGCGTTCGGTGACGCCACGGGGATCGGACCGAGCAACACCGCCTACACGGTGAAGCGCGTGGTGGGGCTGCCGGGCGAACGGGTCGCGTGCTGCACCAGCGACGGGCGGGTCACCGTCGACGGTTCGGCCCTCGCCGAGCCGTACGTCTTCGAGGACCTACCGTTCACCACCGGGCCGCTGGACTGCTCGTCATCCGCACGCTCGACGCGCTGCTTCCCCGAGATCCGGGTACCCACGGACATGCTCCTCGTCCTGGGCGACCACCGGTCGGAGTCGGCGGACTCGGTGTTCGCCTGCCGGGGAGCGTCCGACGGGCCCGAATGCGCCCGGTTCGTGCCGGTCGAGCGGGTCGTCGGCTCGGTCTGGACACGGTTCTGGCCGCTCGGCGACCTCGGCGCAGTCGGATGACGGCGCGGCTCACCCCATGACCTCTCGCGACACGCGGCGCACAGTCCGGTCCCCTCGGCTGCAGCCGGGTGACCGAGTGCGGATCGTCTCCCCGGCCAGCCCGCCGAGCCGCGACGGCGTCGCCCGCGGTGTCGAGCTGCTGACCTCGTGGGGCTTGCAGGTGGAACTGGGCGAGCACATCTTCGACCGGTGGGGATACCTGGCCGGATCGGACGCCGACCGCGCCGCCGACCTGAATGCTGCCTTCCGCGACTCCGGAGTACGCGCGGTCATCGCCACGCGGGGCGGCAAGGGCGCGTACCGCATCGTGGACGATCTCGACATGGACGCCGTGCGGCGCGATCCGAAGCCACTGGTCGGGTTCAGCGACATCACCCATCTCCACCTCGCACTCTGGGCACGGTGTGGGCTGGCCGGACTCCACGGACCGTTCGCCAACTGGAGTGACGACTGGTGCGGGCCTGACTCGGCTGAGGCGCTGCGCCGGGCGCTGATGACCACCGACCCGGTTGTCATGCACCGGGATCCGAGGGAGGTCACCGCATCGGTGACCGTCGACGGCACCGCCAGCGGAGTCCTGGTCGGCGGCGACCTCACCGCGATCCGCACCGAGACCGGCGCCGGCTTGCCCGACCTGGGCGGCGCGCTGCTCCTCCTGGAACATCAGCAGGGTACCGGTCTGGGCGAGGTGGATCGCGCACTCACGCAGCTGACTCGGTCAGGAGCCCTGAACGGTCTGCGCGGCGTCGCCCTCGGCCAGTTCCTCGGATTCGAGAGCTGCGCCGGTGATCCGTCGCTCGGCGGGTGGGGAGTCGTCGATGTGCTCCGTGACCGGCTGACCCGACTGCGCGTGCCGGTCCTCGGCGGGCTTCCCGTCGGTCACGGTGCGGATCCGCCCACCATCCCACTCGGCACGCAGGCGACCATCGACACCGCCGCCGGCACGATGACCGTCCAGGCAGCCGTGCGGTAGCACAGCCGACCGCCCGGCCGGCCCGGTCCTCGCGAGGTGCGCGAGCGTCATCCGAGCTAGGCCCGTTGCGAAAGCGGTCCTTATCCTCGATGCGCTCCTGTGACGCCGGATACTGACCCGAAATCGGGGCGAGCACGACGATTACGGCGTCGTAGCCCGCGTCACAATGTCACGAGCCGGACGGAGAAGCCTTTCGCACACACCTCTAGGCCGAGGCGGCGACGTCGCGGATGCGCTGCGACACCACGGTGGTGACCCCGTCGCCGCGCATCGAGACGCCGTAGAGCGCGTCGCCGACCTCCATCGTGCGCTTCTGGTGGGTGATGACGACGAGCTGGCTCGAGTCGCGGAGCTCCTCGAACAGGGTGATCAGCCGCCCGAGGTTGGTGTCGTCGAGGGCGGCCTCCACCTCGTCCATGATGTAGAACGGGCTCGGCCGCGCCTTGAAGATCGCCACCAGCAGCGCCACCGCCACGAGTGAACGCTCACCGCCGGAGAGCAGACTCAGCCGCTTGACCTTCTTGCCCGGGGGCCGCGCCTCGACCTCGATGCCGGTGGCGAGCATGTCGCCGGGATCAGTGAGCACGAGCCGGCCCTCGCCGCCGGGGAAGAGCCGCTCGAAGACCCGCTCGAACTGCTCCCTGGTGTCGTGAAACGCCTCGCGGAAGACCTGCTCGACCCGCTCGTCGACCTCCCGGACGATGTCGAGCAGGTCGCGCTTGGACCGCTTGAGGTCGTCGAGTTGAGTGGTGAGGAAGGTGTGCCGCTCCTCGAGCGCGGCGTACTCCTCGAGCGCGAGCGGGTTGACCCGGCCGAGGGCCTGCAGGCCGCGTTCGGCCCGGCGCAACCGCTTCTCCTGTTCCGCGCGCACGTACGGCACGGCCTCGGGCAAGGCGTCCTCGTCGTCGTCGGGCCCGGCGACGTACGGCACGTCGCGATGCGGGCCGTACTCCTCGGTGAGCACGTCGGGCTCGATGCCGAGCTCCTCGACCGCCTTGGCATTCAGCTGCTCGATGCGAGCCACCTGCCGGGCCCGCGCCATCTCGTCGCGGTGCGCGGTGTCGGTGAGCTCGCGTAGCTCGTCCTGCGCGCGGCCGAGCTGCTCGCGCAAGCCGGCGGCGAGGCGGTCGCGGCCGGCGCGCTCGGACTCGGCGGTGTCGCGTGCCGCGGTCGCACGGGCCAGGGAGTGCTCGATGCGGGATGCCGCCCAGCCGGCCGCCGTGTGCACCGCCCCGGCGACCGCCGCCTCCCGACGGCGCCGTTCGCGACGCTCGCGCAGCCGCTCCCGGGCGGCGATCTCGCCCCGCGCCGCCGCCTCCAGCGACTCGGCCCGTCCCGCGAGTGCCCGGGCCCGCTCCTCCCGGGTGCGCAGGGTGAGGCGCAGCTCGGTCTCCGCGGTGCGTGCGCGACTCGCGGCGAGCTCGAGCCGGTCGCGCTCGTCGGTGGACGGCTCCTCGGTGCTCTCGGGCGCGGCCTCGGCCGCCTCGAGCCGGGCGACCAGGGCGCCGAGCTCCTCGCGGTCGGACTCCAGCGCCGAGCGAGCGTCGACGACGGCCTGCTCGGTGCGGTCGGCCTCCGCGCCGGCGGTGCGCACGGTGGCCCCGAAGTGACCCAGCCGTTCGGCGACCGCCGCCATCCGCGCATCGGACTGGTGCAGCGCCTCGAGCGCCTGCTCGAGGTCGCGGGCGGCCGTGGCCGCCCGGTCGCGGGCGTCGGCGAGGGCGAACCGGTTGCGCTCGGCCCGCGCCACCGCGTCGTCGACCTCGGCGCGGGCCTCGTGCGCTGCCGCCTCGACCTCGATCAGGCTCTGCCTCTCGCGGCTGCCGCCACGGGCGAAACCCGGCCCGTACACGTCGCCGTCGGCGGTGACCGCGGTGACGCCCGGATGACGGGCCACGAGGGCCGCGGCGTGGGGCGAGGTGGCGACGAGGGCGACCCGCTCGAGCAGCTGGTCGACGGCCGCCCGCACGTCATCCGGTGCCTGCACGACCTCGCGGGCCCAGCGCCCGTCACCGTCCAGATCGGGCCAGCCGGCCGGGTCGGTGGGCCGGGCACTGTCGCCGACGAGCAGGGTGGCCCGCCCACCGTCATCCGCCCGGAGCGCCTCGAGCGCCCTCGCCGCGTGAGCGGTGGCCGGCACGGCGAGCGCCTCGGAGGCGTGGCCGAGAGCGGCGGCGACTGCCACTTCATGGCCCGGCTCGACGGCGACGAGCGAGGCGACCCGGCCGAGCACCCCGTGCGCGGGGTCGGCCGCAGCGAGCAAGGTGGCGGCACCGTCGCGCCGTCGCAACGACAGCTCGAGCGCCTCGAGCCGGGCGCTCGCCGAGGCGCGGTCTCGCTCGGCGGCGCGCTCGGCGGCGAGCAGCTGCTCGACCTCGGCCTCGGCCTCTGCCGACCGGGAGGATGCCGCCTCGAAGGTCGAGTCGAGGCCTTCCTCGCCCTCCTCGTCGACCGCGACGGAGCCCTCGAGCCGGGTGAACTCGGCCTCGGCCTCGGCAGCCCGCTCGCGAGCGGCGGCCACCAGCCCCTCGAGCCGCCCGATCTCGGCCTCGCCGGCCTCGATCCGGCTGCGCCGCGCGGCCACCTGGCCGGCCAGGCGGGCCAGCCCCTCGCGCTGATCGGCGGCGGCCCGGGCCAGCCGGGCGAGCCGGTCCTGCTCGGCGGCGAAGGAGCTCTCGGCGGCCTCGCGCGCCGTGACCGCCTCGGTGAGCTCGGTGGTGGCCGCGGTGACGTCGGCGAGCAGCGCGGTCTCCTCCTCCCGCGCCCGGGCCGCCTGCTCCCGCAGCTCGTCGGGGTCGCGGCCGGCGGTGGTCTCGTGCTGTTCGTCCTCACCGAGCAGCCGCATCCGCTCGGCAGCGACCGAGCGGGTGGAGGCCAGCCGGTCGCGCAGGCTGAGCAGCCGCACGAACCGCTCCTGGGCAAGGGTCAGTTCGGGCGCGGCCTCGGCGGCCCGGTGCTCGACCTCGGTGAGCCGTCCACGCAGGTCGGCGACGGCATCCTCGACGGCGGTACGGCGCTCGACGAGGGCGGTCTCGTCGGCGACCTCCTGCTCGAGCACCGTGGTGAGCTGCACGAGGTCGTCGGCGAGCAGCCGCAGCCGCGCGTCCCGGGCGTCGGTCTGGATGACGGCCGCGCGCCGCGCCGCTTCGGCCTGCCGGCCGAGCGGGCCGAGCTGGCGGCGGATCTCGCCGGTGAGGTCCTGGACCCGGGTGAGGTTGGCCTCCATCGCGTCGAGCTTGCGCAGCGCCCGCTCCTTGCGGCGCCGGTGCTTGAGCACGCCGGCGGCCTCCTCGATGAAGCCGCGGCGCTCCTCGGGCGTGGCGCGCAGCACGGTGTCGAGCTGGCCCTGGCCGACGATGACGTGCATCTCGCGGCCGAGGCCGGAGTCGGAGAGCAGCTCCTGGACGTCGAGGAGGCGGCATCCCGTGCCGTTGATGGCGTACTCCGACCCGCCGCCCCGGAACATCGTGCGGGTGATCGTCACCTCGGAGTAGTCGATCGGCAGGGCGCCGTCGGTGTTGTCGATGGTCAGGCTCACCTCGGCCCGGCCGAGGGGCGGGCGCCCGGCGGTGCCGGCGAAGATGACGTCCTCCATCTTGCCGCCGCGCAGGCTCTTGGCGCCCTGCTCGCCCATCACCCAGGCGAGGGCGTCGACCACATTGGACTTGCCGGAGCCGTTGGGGCCGACGACGCAGGTGATGCCGGGTTCGAGCCGCAGGGTCGTCGCCGAGGCGAAGGACTTGAAGCCCTTGAGGGTCAGCGTCTTGAGGTACATGCGGCGGGTCGTCAGCTCTCGTCGGCGGCCGGTCCGGGTCGCGGGCGATGCTACCCGCGGGACACGCGACGGCCCGGGACCTCCCGGGGCCCCGGTGGTGCCTGTGACCAGTGGTGCCCCAGCGACGGGTGCGTCCTCAGCCTTCGGACGCCATGGCGTCGACCTACGCGCCTATCCGCCGCCGGCGAGTGCCTCGTGATGGCGGATGACCTCGGCGATGACGAACCCGAGGAACTTCTCGGCGAACTGCGGGTCGAGACCCGCGTCGGCGGCGAGCGCACGAAGCCGGGCGATCTGGTGCTCCTCGCGTTCGGGGTCGGCCGGCGGCATCCCCGTGGCGGCCTTGAGCCGCCCGACCTGTTGGGTGGCCTTGAAGCGCTCGGCCAGCAGGTGGACCAGGGCGGCGTCGATGTTGTCGATGCTCGCGCGCAGCCGGGCGAGCTCCGGCGGCAGGGGCACACCAGGCCGACCCGGCATGGAGGCGGGATCGCTCGTCATCCGGCCATGGTAGGAACTCCGCGGTCCCTCGCGCCGGCGCGGTCCACTCCCCGGAACCTGCCGGTCAGGAGTCAGCGCTCGACGAACCCGGTGGTGCCGCGCGGACCGGACCGGCGCGGGGTCGACACCGACCCGACCGCCCCCGGACGACCGTCACGTGACGGCTCCTCGACGAGCAGCCGGATCAGGCGCTCCACGTCGGCCGCGGCGCCCTCGGCGACCACCTCGACCCGACCGTCGGCAGTGTTGCGCGCGTGCCCGGTGACGCCCAGCTCGAGCGCGCGGGCACGCACCCACCAGCGGAACCCCACGCCCTGGACCTGTCCGCGGACGAACACGGTGACCCGCACCGCCGCGGTGCTCGCGTCGTCGGATGCCGTCGCCTCACCCACCGGACCACGGTACGGCGGCGAGGGCGCGCCTTCCGCACCGTGGCTGCTGGTGTCCTTACGGTGGGCTCATGACGTCGGTGGTACTCGACGAGCCCGTCGCGGACTCGCGGCGGCCCGCCGCGCGACTCCCGGCGGATGCCGTCGAGAGAGACGACGATCCGGGGCCCGCGCTTCCGCGGCTGCCCGGGCTCGACGGCTTACGGGCGCTGGCCGTCACCGCCGTCGTGCTCTTCCATCTCGACCCACGGTGGCTCCCCGGTGGCTTCCTCGGGGTCGACGTGTTCTTCGTCGTGTCGGGCTTCCTCGTGACGACGATCCTGCTGCGGGAGCACGCCGCCACCGGCCGGGTGCACCTGCGTGCGTTCTGGGCGCGGCGGGCGCGGCGGCTGTTGCCGGCGCTCCTGGTGTGCGTGCCGTGCTCCGTGCTGCTGGCGCGACTGTCAGAACCCGACCTGCTCGTCGACATCGACCGCCAGGTCTGGGGGGCGGTCACGTTCACCTCGAACTGGCTGGAGATCGCCGCCGGGGCCGACTACTTCGCCGCCACCAGCCCTGCCCTGTTCGCCCATCTCTGGTCGCTTGCCGTGGAGGAGCAGTTCTACCTGCTCTGGCCGCTCGCGCTGCTCCTCCTGCTCCGCCTGGTGCACCGCCCGCTGCACCGGGCCGGCGTCGTGGCGGGTGTCGCGGCGGCCTCGGCGCTGCTCATGGCCGTTCGGCTCGACCCGGACGCCCCGACTCGTGTCTACTACGGCACCGACACCCACCTCACGGGGCTGATGCTGGGGGCGGCCGTGGCGTTCGCGCTGGCCGACCCGCTGCGTGCCGGCACGCACAGCACGTGGTGGGCACGGAACCGCCGCGTCGTCGCCGGTGCCGGTGTCGTCGTCCTGGCGGCGCTCGCCGCCTTCGCCGACGACGGTGCGGCGTTGACGTTCCGTGGCGGCATCCTGCTCGCCTCGGCGGCCACCGCGATCCTGCTCGTCGTGGTGCTCGACCGGCCCGGCCGGCTGCGCGCCGCCCTCGAGTGCCGGCCGGCCCGCTGGGTCGGCGAGCGCAGCTACGGCATCTACCTCTGGCACTGGCCGGTCGTGCTGGTGGTCGGCCAGGACCTCCCCGCACCGCCGGGCAGCGGCGAGTACGTGCTCACCCGGGGCTGGGCGGTCGTCATCACGCTCGCCGCCGCCGACCTGTCGTACCGCTTCGTCGAGCTGCCGGTGCGCCGCCACGGGTTCACGGGCGCCGCGGCGCGCACGGCGCATCGGCTGCGCACGCTCGGCAGCACGGGTGCCCGCGGCGTGGTCGCCGCGGTGGTCGTCCTCGCGCTCGGTGTGGTCACCGTGCTGCTCACCGCACCCGACCGCAGCTCCACTGAGGAGCTGATCAGCGCCCAGGAGGCCCGGCTCGTCGCGACCCCGGAACCGATCGGGCCGTCACCGGCCGGTCCGCCTGTCGGCAGCGGTCGCGGCACGGCCGGTAGTTCGAGCACACCGGCTCCGGCGAGCTCACCTCCGGCGAGCCCTCGTCCCGCCGTGGTCGACTGGTCGATGCCGACCGGAGCCGAGATCGACGCGATCGGCGACTCGATGCTGGTGACGTCGAGCGAGGCGATGGAGCACTGGATGCCCGGCATCCGGATGGACGGTCGCACTTACCGGCGCTGGTCCGAGGCGTCGGCCCGGGTGGCCGCTCGGGGCGCCGGCCTGCGCCGGGCGGTGGTGCTCATGCTCGGCACCAACCACGGCACCGACGAGGCCGCGATCCGGCGTGCCCTCGACGAGATCGGTCCC
>JBOFLR010000596.1:0-10480 GCA_051657965.1 Dermatophilaceae bacterium | reverse complement strand
CCGCGATACACCGACACATAGCGACCGGCGGCAGCCGTAGGGGCACTGCCCTGCGCCATCGAGCGCTGCACGTCGCGCGCGTTGAGCCACACCACGCCGATGACCGCTGCGAACATCGGCACCGCCGCCGCCTCGTGCGCCTGCCGGAGAAACGACTCGCGGTCGGCGTAGAACCAGACCGCCCCGGCACCGATCACGCCGACCGCGACGAGCACACCGAGCCGGTCGGCCCGGCGCAGCCCGGCGGCACCGGCCTCGTGCAGCGCCACGGCGATGACGACGACGGCCACGGCGATACCGACGACGAGCAGTGCCCCGACGTTGTTGGCGACGCTGCTCGGGATGTCGGGGCGAACCAGGGGGACCGAGCGACACTCCCCCACCGGCTGCGTCGGGACGAAGGCGACCGCAGGCGCCAGCATGCCGGCGACGTTGAGCAGCACGTCTTCGCCACGGGTGCTGCCCTGCAACGCGACCAGGCAGACGCCGACCGCGACGACGACACCGACGAACACGCTGTCGACCGGGGTGTAGAGGTACTCGCTGATCGAGCCCTGCACGCACGCCCGGCCGGTGGCCCACCACTCCAGGACCACGGAGACGCCGAGGAGCATCAACAGCGCGACGATCGCGAGCCGGAGGTACCGGTAGGTGGTGACGGCGGTGAGCGCCGGCTTCGGGGCCGTCATCCGCGCTCCTGTTCGTGAGGGGTCGGACCGATCGGGACCACCGGGTCAGCGGTGACGCATGGCGATCGGCGTGCCGAGGATCACCGTGCGCGAGACCGTGCAGAGCCGGTCGTGGGACATCTCGACGGCTCGCGGCGTCATCTCGCGGGCGCGGTCGCCGTCGTGGCCGGCCGGGAACCGCACGCTGAACGTCACCTCGATGTCGGTGAGGTGGTTGCCGTCCTCGTCGCGGACCTTGGTGCCCGAGGACACGACGTCGAACGCGTCGGGCTCGGCCCGCTTGCCGGTGATGAAGTCGACGTCGACGGCGCTGCATCCGGCGATCGCGGCGAGCAGCAGCTCCACCGGGGTGAACGACTCGTCCTCACCGGACCCGAGGTGCAGGATGCCGCCCCGCCCGTTGGTGACGTCGAACTCACCTCGCGCCGTGCGCGTCATCCGCACCTCGCGACGTCCGGTACCGGTACCGCCGGTCTCGCGATGTTCGGTCGTCATCGGTCTCCCCAGCTCTCGGCGAGCGCGTGCACGACCTTGAGGTCGCGCCACGTGGTCAGGACCCCGGTCATCCGCTCCAACCGGGTGTTGCTCAGCTTCACGCCCTGCATGCCCCCGCCGAACTCGCACAGCACCTCCCGGCCGAGGCTCCGGGCCCGCTCCCCCGGGACGGACCAGGACTCCACGGCGGCGACGGCGTCCGGCGGCAGGAGACCGCCGGCGAAGGCCACGTACCTCCGCCCGGCGGGCTCGAGAAGCGGCGGCACCGCCGAGACCGCGGCGGCGACGGCGGCGAGCTCGCGCGGTGTGCGCACCATGGCCGGGATGTCGAAGCCGGCCCACTCCCCCAGCACCGCGGACAGCTCCGCCGCGACGGTCTCGGCGGAGCGTCGACGGCTGGTGAGCCTGACGTTGCCGGACTGGATGTAGGTCTCGACCTCGCCGAACCCGGCGCGCTCCAGGGCGGCGCGGAGGTCGGCCATCTTCACGTACCGGCCGCCCACGTTGACCGCCCGGAGGAAGGCGACGTAGACCGGCACGGCGCTCATCCTGTCATCCGCCCACCGGCTACCCGAATCCAGGCGTTGAGGTCGATGTAGCCCGGCTCCTACCGTCCCGGTCGTCAGTTCCGGAGAACGAGAGGACGATTCACGATGAGGTCCACGACCACTCAGGTGACGATGTGGCGCGGGACGCCGACCGACGACTGGTCGGCGTTCGTCATCGGGTGCCGGCCGGAGCCGGTCGGTGAGCCGGCCTCACGGTCCTGGTGCGGCATCCGCCCATCCTGGCATCGACCTGTCAGAGTGGGGCCATGTCGTCCGGAGCTGCCAGGCGTGGGCGGGTGGTGCTGCTGCGGCACGGCGAGACGGAGTGGTCGGCCACCGGCCGGCACACCGGGGCCACCGACGTGCCGCTCACCGCCGCGGGCGAGGCGCAGGCGCGGGCGCTGGGGTCGCTGCTCGCCGGCTACGCCCCCGTCCGGGTGCTGTCCTCGCCGCGGGTGCGGGCCCGGCGCACCGCCGAGCTCGCGGGGCTGGCGCCCGAGGTCGACGACGACCTCGTCGAGTGGGACTACGGCGGCTACGAGGGGATGACGACGCCGCAGATCCGGGAGTCGCTCGGCGACCCGGCGTGGACCGTCTTCGACGACGGCGTCGTACCCGGCGACACCCCCGGGGAGACGGTCGAGGAGGTCGCCGCGCGTGCCTCGCGGGTGCTCGTCCGGATCGGGCCCGACCTCGACCGCGGCGACGTCGTGCTCGCCGCCCACGGCCATCTGCTCCGCGTGCTCACCGCCACCTACCTGCGCCAGGACGCTCGGTTCGGGGCGCACCTCGTACTCGGCGCGGGCAGCCTGTGCGTGCTCCACGAGGAGCACCACGTGCCCGTCATCCGCACCTGGAACCTCTCGCCGGCGACCGGATGACGCCATGCCGGCAGCGCCGCGCTGGAACGTCGTCCCGTCGTGGTGCCCGGCCTGCGACCCCTGTGCCCGTGCGGGAGCATGGCTGTCCGAACAGCCGCGGCGCGCCGGAGCCCGGCACGTGCGGGGTCGTGGCGGGCTCGGTCAGGGCACCGGCCAGGTGTGCACCGGAGCGCCCGCGTCCATGTGGGCGGCGTACGTCTCCACCATCCGGCGCAGCGCCTCGCGGCGGTCGGCGCCGACGGCCTCGTACGACGCGACCGCACGCGTCATCCACTCGGCACCGTTCACCCCGGTCGTGCAGCGACCCTCGATGACCCCCAGGTAGCGCTCGCGCACCGCCTCGGAGACCCCCCAGAGGCGCAGCCCCTCGTGGGCGAGTGGCAGCAGGTGGCGCAGCACCAACTCGTCGGCCGACAGCTCCCCGTAGCCCGGCCAGTACAGGCGCGCGTCGAGTCCGTCGCGAGCGGCGCGGCGGAAGTTCTCCTCGCAGGCCGCGAAGCTCATCTTGGTCCAGACCGGGCGGTCGTCGCGAGCGAGCATCCGGATCGTGCCGTAGTAGAACGCAGCGTTGGCGAGGACGTCGACGATGGTCGGACCCGCCGGCAGCACCCGGTTCTCGACCCGCAGGTGAGGAGTGCCGCCGACGGTGTCGTAGATCGGCCGGTTCCAGCGGTAGACGGTGCCGTTGTGCAGGCGCAGCTCGCCGAGCTCCGGCGCGATGCCGGCCTCGAGCTTGGCCATCGGGTCCTCGTCGGTGATGTCCGCGAGCAGGGTGGGGAAGTATCGGACGTTCTCCTCGAAGAGGTCGAAGATCGAGGTGATCCACCGCTCGCCGAACCACACCCGTGGACGCACACCCTGGTTCTTGAGCTCGATCGGGCGGGTGTCGGTGGCCTGCTCGAAGAGTGCGATCCGGGTCTCCGCGTGCAGCCGCTTGCCGAAGAAGTACGGCGAGTTGGCGGCGAGCGCGACCTGCGGGGCGGACAGGGCCTGGGCGGCGTTCCAGTGGTCGGCGAAGTGGTGCGGGGCGACCTGGAGATGCAGCTGCACGCTCGTGCACGCCGACTCGGGCGCGATGGAGTCGCAGTACGTCGAGACCCGCTCGCCGGTGGGCCCCTCGATGTCGAGGAAGATGTCCTCGCCCCGGGCGACGAAGATCGAGTCGTTGAGCGCGGTGTAGCGGTTGTTCTTGCTGATCCACTCGCCCTCGTAGTGCTCGGGCATGATCGTCGGGAGGATGCCGATCGCGACGATCGTGCTGCCGACCTCGCCGGCCCGGTCGTTGGCCGTGTTGAGGCTCTCGCGCAGCTCGTCCTCGAGATGCAGTGCGGCATCGCCCGGGAGCGGCCGCGGGGTCACATTGAGCTCGATGTTGTACTGCGCCAGCTCGGTCTGGTAGCCGGGGTCGGCGATGGCCTCCAGCACCTGGGCGTTGTGGAAGTGGGGCTGCTGGTTCTCGTCGACGAGGTTGAGCTCGATCTCCAGGCCGGTCATCGGCCGCTCGAACTCGAAGCTGCTCGTGTTCAGCATGCGCTCGAACACGTCGAGGTCCTGGCGGACCTTCTCGCGGTACCGCTGTCGCTGCTCGCGCGTGTAGCTCTGCGCGCTGACCTCCGCTCCCATGACGACAACCAACCACACCCGACGGGCGCACGGAGCTTGATGTTCCGGCTTTCGTTCAGCCGCCGAGGGGGCCGTGCGGCAGGAACACGGCGCGGATGCAGCCGTCGGTCTTCTCCTTGAACGCGCGGTACCCGCTCGGGCCGTCCTCGAGAGAGAGCAGATGGGTGGCGAGGTGCCGGGTCACGATCTCGCCGCGCGCCATCCGCTCGAGGATCCGCGGGATGTACCGCTGTCCGTGCATCTGCGCACCGCGCACCGTGAGCCCCTTGTTCATCACGGCGCCGAGCGGGAACTTGTCGACGATCCCGCCGAAGACGCCCAGCACGAAGACGCTGCCGCCCTTGCGGCAGCTGAGCACCGCCTCGCGGACCGCGGTCGGTCGGTCGGTCTGCATCCGCAGCTGCTGCTTGACCTGGTCGTAGAGGTACGCCGGGCCGGTGGAGTGCGCCTCCATGCCGACCGCCTCGATGCACACGTCGGGGCCTCGACCGCCGGTGAGCTCTCGCAGCTCGGCCGGCACGCTCGTCGCCGAGTAGTCGAGGGTCTCCGCGCCGATCACGCGCTCGGCCTGCTCGAGGCGCTCGGGGATGCGGTCGATGACGACGACCCGCTCGGCCCCGAGCAGCTGGGCGGCCCGCGCGGCCATCTGGCCGACTCCACCTGCGCCCCACACCGCGACGACGTCGCCGGGGCCGACCCCGCCCAGGTCCGCGCCGGTCCAGCCGGTGGGCACCGCGTCGCTCGCGAAGGCGGCGCTGACGTCATCCACCTCGTCCGGGACGGGAAACGCGCCGACGTCTCCGTACGGCACTCGGACGTACTCGGCGTGACTGCCGGCCCAGCCGCCGACGACGTGGCTGTACCCGAAGCAGCCGCCGGGCGAGAAGCCCCACACCCCCTCGGCGATCCCCGGATTGACGTTGCCGTTGTCGCACAACGACGGGAGCTCGTGGGCGCAGTACCAGCACCGGCCGCAGGCGATGAAGGAGCAGACCACGACGCGCTCGCCGACCCGCCGGTGGCGCACCGCCTTCCCCACCTCGACGACCTCGCCCATGAACTCGTGGCCGAGCACGTCACCGGCCCGCATCATCGGCACGTAGCCACCGATGAGGTGCAGGTCGGAGCCGCAGGAGGCGGTGGCCCGGACCTTGACGATCACGTCCTGGTCGTTGAGGATCCGCGGCTCGTCGACGTGCTCGACGCCGACCTCGTTCACGCCTCGCCAGGTGAGCGCCCTCATACCAGACCCTCCTCGCGGGCGGAGGCGTCGAGCCGGTCGACGAGGCGTCCGGCAGGTGTGGCGGTCCGCCGGCCCTCCGGCTGAGGTTCGCGGTGCAGCACCTCGCCGGTCTCGACCCGCATCTTCGTCTCCCGCAGCAGACGGCGGATGACGACCGGCGCCTCCTCGCCGCCCCAGGCCGGGTCGTGCTCGGCGCCCGGACGGGCGCGGACCGACAGCTCGACACCCTTGTCCGCGGGTGCGGGCGAGCGGCGCACGTCCACGACGTGGCCGAGCCGCTCGACCGCGGTGAGCGCCGGTGCACCGGGTGCGAGGTCGTCCGGTTCGCAGAACACGGTCACCGACCGCCAGCGGGTCGGGTCGACGTGCGCCTCGGCGGTCTCGGCCGAGGGCAACGTGCGGCGGGCTCCGGGCACGCGCGACAGGGTGGTGGAGGCGGCACGGACAGCAGCGCGCGTGATCGAGGCCGTGGACGGGCTCACTGGGGGCCACCTCTCGTCGGGCGCCTGGTCGCCGGGGCCTCCTGGCGGGCGCGATGAGGTGACGATGCCCGGCGCCGGTGGCCGGCAAACGCGCGGAGCCGAGACTGCGACTCCGCGGGGCGAGACCGCGACTCCGTGGGGCCGCAGTCACGGATCGGGCGCCGCTGTCGGGGAGGACGGCTCGCACCCAGACCCGCGGTGGCGCGATCACCCCGCGACCGCGCAGGGGGGGCGCAGGTGATGGACGTCATCCGCGTTTCGCTCCCGACGGCTGTCGGCCCACTCTCCTACCGTTGGCCGCGTGCGGATCCTCCACACCTCCGACTGGCATCTGGGGCGCTCGTTCCACCAGGTGGGGCTGCTGCCCGCCCAGGCCGCGGTCGTCGACCACCTCGTCGAGGTCGTCCGCGCCGAGGCGGTCGCCGCGGTGCTGGTCAGCGGCGACGTCTACGACCGCGCGATGCCTTCACCGGAGACGGTGGCGCTGCTGTCCGAGGCGGTCGAGCGCCTCGTCGACGCCGGCGCACAGGTGGTGCTCTCCAGCGGCAACCACGACTCCGCGGTCCGGCTCGGGTTCGCGTCCGGCATCCTCGAACGGGCCGGCCTGCACGTGCGCACCTCTGTGGACGCCATCGGGCGGCCGGTGCTCGTCGGCGACGTCGCCGTGTATCCGCTGCCCTACCTCGAGCCGGCACTCGTCGCCGAGCGGCTCGGCGCGGCTCAGGCCACGCATGCCGGGGTGCTGCGGGCGGCGATGTCACGGGTCCGGGCCGACGCCGCGTCGCGCGGCGGGCCATCGGTGGTGATGGCGCATGCGTTCGTCACCGGCTGCGCCACTAGCGACTCCGAGCGCGACATCGCGGTCGGCGGGGTCTCGGCGGTGTCGCCAGAGGTGTTCGCCGGGGTCGGGTACGCCGCCCTAGGACACCTGCACGGGCGTCAGCGCGTCGGCGAGCAGGTGCGCTACAGCGGCTCGCCGGTGGCCATGTCGTTCAGCGAGTGGCGGCACCGCAAGGGCAGCCTGCTCGTCGACCTCGGCTCCGCGGAGCCGGTCGTCACCGAGGTCGACGCCCCGGTGCACCGGCCACTCGCCGTGGTCCGCGGACGACTCGACGAGATACTCGCGGATGACGCCCACGCGCCGGCCGAGCGCGCCTGGTGCCAGGTCACCCTCACCGACCCGGTGCGCCCTCTGGGCGCGATGGAGCGGCTGCGCCGCCGCTTCCCGCACACCCTCGAGCTCCGCTTCGACCCCGAGGGTGCGGTCGTGGCGCACCGTCCGTACGCCCGTCGCGCGTCGGCGTCGTCCGAAGTCGACGTGTGCTGCGACTTCCTCGCGCACGTTCGCGGTGGGCATCCGGCCGACGACGACGAGCGTGCCCTGCTCGCCGAGGCCGTCGAGCGCTCCCGAGTCGGGCGCCAGCTCGACGACGACGAGGGTGTCGCCGCGGGCAGGGTCGTCGGCGCGGGGGCGGCGTGAGGCTGCATCGGCTCGAGGCGCAGGCGTTCGGCCCGTTCGCCGAGCGGGTCGCCATCGACCTCGACGCTCTCGGCGCTGCCGGCCTGTTCCTGGTGCACGGCCCGACCGGCTCGGGGAAGACCAGCCTCCTCGACGCCGTGTGCTTCGCGCTCTACGCCGACGTGCCGGGAGCCCGCTCGAGGCGCGGGCTGCGCAGCGACCACGCCGCGCCCGAGGCCGTGCCGCAGGTCGTCCTCGAGCTCACCGCCGGCGGCCGCCGGCTGCGCGTGACCCGGTCGCCGGAGTGGCAGCGCCCGAAGCGTCGGGGCACGGGCACCCGCAAGGTGCAGGCGTCGGTGCTCCTCGAGGAGCGGGTCGACGCGAGGTGGACCGTCGTCGGCACCCGCCACGACGAGGTGGCGCTCGTCGTCGACGACCTCCTCGCGATGGGGCTGCGACAGTTCTCCCAGGTCGTCCTGCTTCCACAGGGCGAATTCGCCGCGTTCCTGCGAGCCACCCCGGAGGACCGACGCGCGGTACTCGAGCACCTCTTCGACATCGGCGTCTTCGCCGACGTCGAGGAGTGGCTGGCCGACACACGCCGCACCACCGCCGCCGGCCTCGACGCCGCCCGCTCGGCACTCGGCTCCGAGCTGTTGCGCCTCGACGACGTGCTCGCCGACGCGCTCGTCCCGGCTCAGGAGGTCGCACCTGGTTCGGCCCATTCGGCGGCGGCCGGAGCTCCCGCCGACCAGGTGGACGAGGATCCGGGGCATGCCGTGGTGGGACTGGCGGCGGCGCCGCTCCACACCGTGCCGTCCCGCCTGGCCGCGCTCACGACGCTGCTCGACCACCGGCTCACCGCAGCCCTGGCCGAGGCCGACGCCGCCGACGCCGCCGACCACGCCGCCGGGACGGCGCTGACACAGGGCCGCACGGTCGCCGCAGCCCGGGCGCGAGGGAGCCGGGCCGCCGAACGGCTCGCCGCCCTCGACGCGGATGCCGCCGCCCAGCGGGACCGGGTGGTGCGCCTCGACGCCGCCGAGCGGGCGGCCGCCACCACGGGTCACGCGGCGGCGCACGAACGCAGCCGCGTCGAGGTCCGTGCCGCGGCCGTCGATCTCGAGTCTGCGCGAGCGGCCGCAGCACGACTGGGCCTCGACGACGACCCGGGCCGCGCGTCGGACCTCGCCGCTCACGTACACGGTCTCGACAGCACCGTGGCCGAGCTGACCCGACACGCGGGGATCGCCACGAGCCTGACGGAGCGCATCGACGACACCGCCGGCCGGCGTGCCGAGGCCGTACTCGCCGGGCAGCAGGCGAGTGCACAGCTCACCGAGGTGCTCGGCGAGCTCTCCGGCGCCGAGACCGCGGTCGCCCGGCTCGCAGAGGCACCGGCCGACGTCGCCCGGCTCCGCCTGCTTCTCGCGGAGTGCGAGGAGCGGCTCGGCGTCCACGAGCTGCTCGACCTCGACCAGGCCGAGCTCGAGCGGCTCAGCGGCGAGGTGATGACCGCACGCGACGCCGTGCTCGAGCGGCAGGAACAGCTGCTCGCGGCCCGCCAGGCCCGGCTCGACGGCATGGCTGCCGAGCTCGCGACTCGCCTGACACCGGGAGCACCGTGCCCGGTGTGCGGCTCGGAGGACCATCCGGCGGTGGCCGAACCCGCACACGACGCGGTCACCGCCGCCGATGTCACCGCGGCCGAGGCCGGCCTCGACCTCGCCCGCGACGCCCTGGCCCGGCTCGACGAGCAAGTGGCTGCCCGGCGCGCTGCTGCCGAGACCCGCAGGACCGCGCTTGGCGGCGCCCACCGCAGGTCCACCGAGCGCGAGCGCGAGCGCATCTGCGCCGCGCTCGCCGGTGCCGAGCGCGCAGCCGCGGAGCTCGCCGCCCACGTGGAGTCCCTGACCGGGCTTCGCGCCCGAGTCGACGCGGCCCGCGCCGCCCGGGTCGGTCTGGCCGCGACCCTCACGGCGCTCGACACCCGCGTCGAGGAGCTGACCGTCGAGTCCGACACCGCGGCGGCGATGCTGCGGTCGTACACGGACGCCCACGAGGACTGCCCCTGTGGCTCCACCGCCCGTGGCGCCCACACCGACGCGGCCGTCGTACTGGACGTCCTCGTCGCCGCGCACCACGCCGCAGCGGCGGCGGTGGGTCGTGCCGCGGAGGCTCGCGCGGCGTACGACACAGCCGCTGTCGACCACGGCTTCGCCTCCTTGGACGCCGCCGCCGAGGCCCTGCTCCCCCGAGCCGAGATGGCGGCACTGCGAGAGACCGTGGCGGCCCATGACTCCGAGATGGCGGCCGCGCGCGCCGTCCTCGACGAACCCGAAGTCGCCGAGGCGCTGACCACGGAGGCACCCGACGTGCTCGCCCTCGAGATCGCCGCCGCACAAGCCCGGCGGGCGGTACTCGCCGCCGCAGCCGCGCGCGACGCCGCGGCCCGCTCCCACACGGTGCTGTTGAGGACCCGGCCGGCCGTCGAGTCGGCGTGCGCGGAGGTCATCCGTCTCGCCGACCGGCACGCCGCGGTGCGCGACCTCGCCGACACGGTGAGCGGCACCGGACCCGACAACACCTTGCGCATGCGGCTCTCCTCGTTCGTCCTGGCCGCACGGCTGGAGAAGATCGTCGCGCTCGCCAACGAGCGCCTCGCCGTCCTGGGTGACGGCAGATACGTCCTCGAGCACTCCGACGACCGGGCCGCCCGCGGGGCGAGATCGGGGCTAGGACTGCGCGTGCTCGACCAGTGGACCGGCCGGTCCCGCGACACCGCCTCGCTGTCCGGTGGCGAGTCGTTCATGGCCTCGTTGGCGCTCGCGCTGGGCCTTGCCGACGCCGTGCGCGAGGAGTCCGGCGGTCTCGACCTCGGCACGCTCTTCATCGACGAGGGCTTCGGCAGCCTCGACGACGACAGCCTCGAACAGGTCGTCACCGTGCTCGACGGACTGCGCGAGGGCGGTCGCGCCGTCGGTGTGGTGAGCCACGTCGCCGACCTGCGAGCGCGCATCACGGCACAGGTCATCGTGCACAAGGACTCCGGGGGCAGCA
>JBOFLR010000595.1:0-2330 GCA_051657965.1 Dermatophilaceae bacterium | reverse complement strand
CCCAGGTAGAACTCCCGAGCGTCATCCGCGCGCTGAACCCGCAGCACGGGCACGGGCGTTCCGAGCTGGCCGGGTTCTCGTGCGCTGACGGCGCTGGCGGTGTTCCAGTCGGCGAAGCCCAGCTGGTGGGCCACCAGCTCCAACGCCGCACTGTGGGTGATGGCGACTCCTCGCGCGGCCAGATCGGAGCGGAGGGAGACAGCGGCCGCCTTCGCGGCCTGAGGGGTGATCGTCATCGTGAACCCGTCCCGGTGCGTCATGGTCAGCGCCCGCGCTACCGACGTCGCACCGTGGTTGGGGCTGGTCGACGATGAGAACAGTCAGGTGTGTTCACCTTCGCCGTGAACGACGAGCGGGCGGCCGGCCACACCGAGCCGCCCCGAGCATAGGGCCGCCGTGCGGCCGGCCGCCACCGACGAGTAGTTGGCTCGCCCTAGCCTGAGCGCATGGCCGCGCACCGACTCACCGACCCGCTGCGGGCGGTCCTCGCCATCCCGCTGGTCGTGTACGGCGTCATCCTCGTCGCCGGACTCGTCGTCGGGATGGACGACACCGCGACCGCCTCCGAGCGGTACCGGCTCGTCGGGCTGGTGGCCGGCTGTCTGCTGCTGGGAGTGGTCGAGATCGTCGAGCGCCGCGCACCGCGGTCGGCCAGGTGGCTGACCGTCGCGCTCGTCATCCGGCTGGTGCTGTTCGCCCTGGTCGCCATCTGTGACAGCTCGGGGGTGTCGCGGGCCGTGTTCGTCCTCGTGCCGTTCCTCGCCGCTCTCGCGCTGGGCGTGCGCCGGGGTGTCGTCTTCGCGGTCGTGGCTCTCGGCGTGGTCGGGGCCACGCTCGCCGTCAGCCCGCCGGACTACGCCGCGGCCGGCCCGGTCCCCGACGCGCTGATGTTGGGCATCGGCATCCTGATCGCGCTGACCATGGCCGCGGTGGCACGCGAGGCGCAGCGCACCAGGTCCGAGATGGTCGAGCTGGCTGCCGAGGCCGAGCGGGTCCGGCTGGCTCGGGAGATCCACGACAGCCTCGGCCATCACCTCACCGCGCTCTCCCTCCAGCTGGACAAGGCGGCCTCGTTCAGGAGTCGCGACCCCGTGGTGGCCGACCTGGCGGTCGAGAGTGCGCGCGCCTCGGCGCGGAGTGCGCTCGAGGACGTCCGGATGTCGGTGCGCTCGTTGCGGGAGCACGCCCCGGTCTTCGACCTCGAGGACGGGCTGGGGGAGCTGGTGCAGCGCCTGCGGGAGGACCGCATCGACGTGGAGCTGACGGTGAGCGGTGACGAGGAGAGTGTCGACGCCGCGACCCGGGCCACGCTGTTCCGCGCCGCTCAGGAGGCCCTGACCAATGTGCGGCGGCACAGCGGTGCCCGGCGGGTCGAGCTCCACCTCACCATCTCCCCGGGGCAGACGGTCCTCACGGTCCGCGACGACGGTCGTGGCTTCGTCGACCAGACCGCGGAGGGCTACGGCATCACCGGGATGCGGGAGCGAGCGGCGCTGGTCGGAGGCGACGTGGAGATCTCCAGTGGCCCGCGCGAGGGCACGACGGTGACGGTCGCGGTGGCCCGGCCGTGAACGAGAACCCATCTAGCACAGCGAGTTCGCCGGTCACCGTCCTGGTGGTCGACGACCAGGGGCTCGTTCGCGACGGACTGGTCTCCCTGCTCTCGGTCCAGGACGGCATCGAGGTCGTCGGGGATGCCGCCGACGGCGCCGAAGCGGTCGAGCAGGCGGTCTCGCTCCAGCCGCAGGTCGTCCTCATGGATGCCCGGATGCCGGTCATGGACGGTGTCGCCGCGACCGCCGCACTCCGCGAGCGGGTCCCGCGCTGCCGGGTGGTGATCCTGACGACCTTCGACGACCGCGATCTCGTGGCCGACGCGCTCGAGGCCGGCGCGGTCGGCTACCTGCTGAAGGACCTGCCGGCTCACGACCTGGCCCAGGCGGTCAAGCTCACCGCCGCCGGCATGAGCCAGTTCTCCGGCGCCGTCGCCCGCACCCTGTCGGTCCGCCGCACGCCGGGCGAACCCGAGGTCGACCTCACCGACCGCGAGGTCGACGTCCTTCGCCTCGTGGGTACGGGGGCGACGAACCGCGAGATCGCCACTCGCCTGCACGTCAGCGAGGGCACCGTCAAGAACCACGTCTCGCGCATCCTCGACCGGCTCCACCTTCGCGACCGCACTCAGGCCGCACTCTGGGCACGCGACGCCGGTCTGCTGTAGAGGTGCCGTGCCGCCGGGCCGTGGACGACCGGCTGCACGGTCACCGTCGAGGGCCGAACCACGCGTCTCGCTGCACGCCCGCCCCAGCTCGCCGCTCGCCGCTCCCAGC
>JBOFLR010000594.1:0-1611 GCA_051657965.1 Dermatophilaceae bacterium | reverse complement strand
TCGGACACAGGCGATTCCGACCTTCCCGAGCAGTTGCGGATCCGGCGAGCCAAGCGCGACCGCCTGTTGGCGGCCGGCACCGAGGCCTACCCCGTCGAGGTGCCGCGGACTCACTCACTCGCCGAGGTGCGCGAGCACTGGGGTCACCTGGAGACCGGCGAGGAGACCGACGACGTGGTCGCGGTCGCGGGGCGCGTGGTCTTCATCCGGGGCACCGGCAAGCTGGCGTTCGCGACCCTCCAGGAAGGCGTCGGCACCCGTCTACAGGTGATGCTCAGCCTCGCCGAGGTCGGCGAGGAGGCGCTGACCGCATGGAAGAGCGACGTCGACCTCGGCGACCACGTGTGGGTGCGAGGCCGGGTGATCTCGAGCAAGCGCGGCGAGTTGAGCGTCACGGCGAGCCGTTGGGGGATGGCGAGCAAGGCCCTGCGCCCGCTGCCGGTGCTGCACAAGGAGCTGTCGGAGGAGAGCCGGGTGCGCCAGCGCTACGCCGACCTCGTCGTGCGCCAGGAGGCTCGCGACATGGTGCGCACCAAGGCCGCCGCGCTGCGCGCCATCCGTTCGGTGCTGGAGGCCCGAGGCTACGTCGAGGTGGAGACCCCCGTCATCCAGCTCGTCCACGGAGGCGCCGCCGCACGCCCGTTCCGCACCCACATGAACGCGTTCGACCACGAGATGGTGCTGCGCATCGCGCTCGAGCTGAACCTCAAGAAGGCGGTCGTCGGCGGCGTCGACCGGGTCTACGAGATGGGCCGGATCTTCCGCAACGAAGGCATCGACGCCACGCACTCGGCCGAGTTCACCATGCTCGAGGCCTACCAGGCGTGGGGCGACCAGGCCAGCGTCGGCGCCCTCATCCGCGACGTGTACCTCGGTGTCGCCGACGCGCTCGGAAGCCGCCAGGTCGAGACCCCTGCCGGTGTCGTCGACCTCGACGGCGAGTGGCGCTGGCTGCCGGTGTACGACGCGGTGAGCGAGGCGGTGGGCGAGACCGTCACGATCGACACCTCCCGGGAGCGGCTGCTCATCCTCGCCGAGCGGCACGGGGTCGACGTCGACCCGGGCCTCGAGAAGGACAAGGTCTTCCTCGAGTTGCTCGGCGAGATCGTCGAGCCGGGCCTGCTCCAGCCGACCTTCCTCTGCGACTACCCGGCCGTCGCCCAGCCGCTCGCTCGCCCGCACCGGTCGGCTCCCGGCCTCATCGAGGCGTGGGACCTGATCGTCGCCGGCGTGGAACGCGGCACCGGCTTCTCCGAGCTGGTCGACCCGGTGATCCAGCGGGCGGTGCTCACCGAACAGTCGTTGCGCGCCGCCGGCGGCGACCCGGAGGCCATGCAGCTCGACGAGGACTTCCTCCGCGCCCTCGAGTACGGCGCCCCGCCCATGGGCGGATTCGGCCTGGGAGTCGACCGGCTGGTCATGCTCTTCACCGGCGCGAGCATCCGCGAGACCATCCTCTTCCCACACGTCAAGCCGGAGATCTGACACATGGATGACGTCGGCGATTACCTTGCGGCGATCGTGCCCACGATCGGGGTGGCTGCGCTCTTCTACTTCATCGTCAAGGCGATGATGGAGGGCGACCGGCGCGAACGCCTCGCGCAGTCGCAG
>JBOFLR010000593.1:0-2176 GCA_051657965.1 Dermatophilaceae bacterium | reverse complement strand
CGCTCGCTGAACACGGTCTGCGACCCGAAGTCGAACGACGTCGGCGTGGCTGCTGCGGACGGCACCGCGCTGACCAGGCCGGATGCCACCAGGGCGCCGGTAGCGGCGGCAGAGACGAGGACCCGTCGGAACATCTGGGACTCCCAAGGTAGGGCGTCGCCATCGACGCCGCGCGGGGTCACCTTAGCCGCGAGGTGATCGCCCCCGCTGCGGATCGAGAAAGCTCAGGCCGTACGGGTGTCGGTGGCCGTCGCCACGTCGTCGGAGGCGGCGCCATCCGCGTCGTGGGAGGCGGCGTCATCCGCGTCGACCGAGGCGGCGTCATCCGAAGCGGTGTCACCTGCGCCGGCGGGGGCAGCGTCACCTGCGCCGGCAGGGGCGGTGTCCCTTGCGCCGGCGGGGGCAGCGTCATCCGCGTCGACCGAGGCGGCGTCATCCGCGTCGTCGGCAGTCGCGTCGGTGATCGCCCCGCCATCCGCCGAGGATGCCGCATCGTCGATCGGTGGCCGCAGTGCGGCGAGGTCGACCGGCTCACCCGCGGTGTCGGTGACCACGGCGGTGTCGAGCAACACGGCCAACGCCTTGCGGCGGCGCACTTCCTGCGCCATCGCCGGGATCTGGCCTTGCTGGTCGACTGCCTGGGCGAACTGGTTGGGGTCCATGCCGTACTGCTGCGCGCTCATCACGAGGTACTCGATGAGCTCGGGCTGCTCGACCGTGACCTCGCGCTGCTCGGCGACGGCGTCGAGCAGGAACTGCGCCCGCAGCGCCTTGCGGGTCGACTCCTCCACCTCGGCACGGTGCTCGTCGTCGTCGAGCCGACCCTCGCCCTCAAGGTGCGAGGTCACCTCGGCCTCGACCACACCGTCGGGAACCGGCACCTCGACGATGTCGAGCAGCTTCTCGAGCAGTCGGTCGCGCGCCTGGATGCCCTGCTCGTAGCGTTTCGCCTGCGCGGCCTGACCGACCACGTCGGCGCGCAGCTCCTCGAGGGTGTCGAACTCCGAGGCGAGCTGGGCGAACTCGTCGTCGAGCTCGGGCAGCTCGCGCACCTTGACGGACTGCACGGTGACCGTGCAGGCAGCGGTCTCACCCTCGCGGTCGCCACCGGCCAACGGGGCGCTGAACTCCTTGCCCTCCCCCGCGGTCATGCCGAGCAGCGCGTCGTCCAGGCCGTCGAGCATGGTGGCCGAGCCGACCTCGTAGGAGACCCCGCTCACGGTGTCGACCTCCTCGCCGCCGACGGTGGCGGTGAGGTCGATCGACACGAAGTCGCCGGTCTCGACGGCGCGGTCGACTCCGACCAGGCTGCCGAACCGCTCCCGCAGGGTGGTGAGCCGTTCCTCGACATCGGCGTCGGAGGCGACCGCCTCGTCGACCTCGACCTCGATGCCGTCGAGCTCGGGCAGGGTGATCTCGGGCCGCACGTCGGTCTCGACGGTGAACTCGAGGTCCTGGCCGTCCTCGAGCGGCACCGCGGTGACGTCGACCTCGGGCCGACCGATCGCGCGCACCTTCTCGCTCTCGGCAGCGTCGGCGAAGAACCGGGGCAGCGCCTCGTTCACCGCCTCCTGCACCACCGCGCCGCGACCGACCCGCTGGTCGATGATCCGGCTCGGCACCTTGCCGCGCCGGAACCCCGGCACCTGGATCTGGGCGCCGATCGCCTTGTACGCGTCGTCGAGCATCGGCTTCAGCTCGGCGAACGGGACCTCGACGACGAGCTTGACCCGCGTCGGGCTGAGGGTCTCGACGGCACTCTTCACTTCGGGAACTCTCGCGGCAGGGGGCGGGGGAAGCTCACCGAGGCGCGCGAACGGCATCCGGACCGGTGGCAGAGAGCCATGCTAGCCGCCACGTGGGGTGCCGCCGAATCGGTGCGATGCCGGTCGACGGTATCGGCCGCATCGAGCTGCGACGGGCCGGTCCGGCAGACTGGCGCGGTGCTGTCGCTGCGGATCTCGGTGCCGGGCCGGCTGACCGACGACGTCGTCGCCCTGCTCGAGCACGCCGACTACGTCACCGGACTGACCGTGCTGCGAGGGGCGTCGGTCATCCCACCCGGCGACGTGGTCAGCGTGGACGTCGCGCGGGAGGGCGCGAACCCGGTGATCGACGCGCTCCGGGGGCTGGGCGTCCACGACGAAGGCACGATCCGCGTGGAGAACGTCGGTAC
>JBOFLR010000592.1:0-2769 GCA_051657965.1 Dermatophilaceae bacterium | reverse complement strand
CGCCGCCGGCGAGATCCGCAACGTGGCGACGGTGTCCGGCGAGGACCCGGTCGGCTCGGTGGTGCTGTCTGCGGAGGCCCGCGCCCTCGTGGAGGTGTCGGAGGCCGTTCCTGGCTCGCCGACACCGTCGCCGTCGCCGTCACCGGCGCGCCCTGGCGCGCCCGGTGCTCCGCCCGTTGCGGCACCCGGCGGCGGCTCGGGCTCCTCCGGCGGTGGCGCGTCCGGTCCACTCGCCGCCACCGGCGCGGCATCCGTCGGCATCCTCGCCGGAGCCGGGATGACGACCGCTCTCGTCGGAGCGTGGCTCATCGTGGTCACCCGCCGCCGCCGTCGCCTCTAGGGGGAGTGGAGCGGCCGATCATCGCCGGAGCCCTGGTTGACCTTGGGGGTACATTGGGGGTATGCCGAAGGTCAGTGTGTACCTCCCTGACGATCTCTACCGGGCCGTTCAGGAGCGTCAGCTGCCGCTGTCCGCGGTGACCCAGGACGCCGTCCGGGTCGCGCTGCGCGCGGCCGACAACCGCGCCTGGGTGGCCCGGATGAAGGCCCGCACCCGGCGCCGTGCCGAGCCGTTCGACACCGCCCAGGTGCTGGACGAGGTCCGGGACGAGCTCGGGTCGTGATCGTCCTCGACGCCTCCGCGGTCGTCGACGTGGTGCTCGACCAACCGCATCGCACGTGGGTGCTCGCCCGCATCGAGGAGGACACCGACCTGGTGGCACCCGCCCATCAGCCGGTCGAGGTGCTGTCGGCGGTGGCCCGCACCGTCCGGTCGGGGCACACCTCGGCACGCGCCGGGCGGGCGGCGATGGCCGACTCGGCGGCGCTGTCCCAGCGTCTCGTGCTCCCCTGCCCGGCACATCTGGACCGGGCCTACGCCCTCCGCGAGCGGGTCAGGGTGGCCGATGGCCTTTACGTCGCGCTCGCCGAGGAGCTGGGTTGCCCGTTGGTGACCACCGACCAGCGCCTGGCCGCCGCGGCGCCACCGTGTCGGGTGCTGGTGCCCCCGGCCGGATGACCGAGTCCTGCTGTGGCTCAACGGTATCGGGGTGCTCGCGGCGGAGGTGAGGTGTCGAGCGCCTCGTCGACCGCAGCGTCGACGAGAGCGCGGGCCCGGCGGGTCGTCATCCGTCCGAGTTCAAGGGCGACGGCGATGGCGATGCCGTCGACGAGTGCGAGGAGGCGTGCGGCCGTGTCGGCGGTGCGGGCGGGCGTCGCGTCGTGGTGCTCGGCGAGCAGCTGAGCGAACACGTCCTCGACCTGCTGCCAGTCGCGGCGATGGCGCTCGGCGGCCACCTCGTCGGTGAGGGCATGCGAGACGAACGCGACCCACACGGCGGTGGCGGCGCGCTCGTCCGGCTTGAGCGCTGCAAGCGTGCGTGCCAAGGAGCGCAGTGCCGTCGCCGGAGTGCGGGAGCGTGCGAGCAGGCCCTGTATCCGCTCGACGACGACGGCGCCGATCCGCTCATTCGCGGCGAGCAGCATCGCCGCCTTGGTCGGGAAGTGGTGCTGCACCGCCCCGACCGAGACCCCGGCACGGGCAGCAACGGTCCGCACACTGACCCCCTCCATCCCGCCCTCGCCGACGAGGTCGATGACGGCATCGACGATGCGGGCGGATGGCGTGAGCATCTGGATATCGTGCCATGAGCCGCGCTACCATACGAGCGTATTGCCAAGTTGACCATACGAATGTATTGTCAACGGTCATGCACTCGGTGAACCACCAGCACTCCGCAGTCGGCGCAGGCCGGCGGATCGGCTCGCTCGACCTGCTGCGCGGCATCGCGATCCTCGGCACTCTCGGGACGAACATCTGGATCTTCACCGATCCCGAGGGCCTGGTCGGCTTCATCAACCGCGAGCCGGCCGGTGCCGCGGAGGCGGTGCTCCGGCAGCTCGCCAACGGTAAGTTCCTCGGGCTGCTGACGATCATGTTCGGCATCGGGCTCGAGATCCAGCGTCGTTCCGCGCTCCGACGCGGCCGGCCGTGGCCGGGCACCTACCCGGTGCGCGCCGGGCTGCTCCTCGTCGACGGTCTCGTGCACTACCTGCTCGTCGTCGAGTTCGACGTGCTCATGGGTTATGCGGTGACCGGGGCGGTGGTTGCCTACCTGCTGGTCACCTCGCCGCGCGCCCAACGGCGCTGGGTCATCGCGATGACCGCGGTGCACGTGATCCTGCTGACCGCGGTGACGGCAGCGCTGCTGGCCGCGCCACCCGCCGAGCCGGAACCGCTCAGCCCCAACCCGTACGCCGACGGCTCGTGGTGGGAGCTGGTGCTCTTCCGCATCGACAACGCGGCGCTGTTCCGCGCGGAGGTCGTCTTCATCCTGCCGCTCTCGGTCGCGACCTTCCTCGCCGGCGCCTGGCTCTTCCGGGCGGGTGTCCTCGCCCCGGAGGGCGTCGCGCTGCGGCGGCAGCTCATGGTGGCCGGGCTCGGGGTTGCCCTGCCGCTCGACCTCGTCCTCGGCACCACAGGCGGAACCACCGGCATCCTCGCGGCTCGCTACGGCACCGCACCGGTCGTGGCCGTCGGGCTGCTGGCACTCGTCGTCGAGCTCGACGCGCGACGACGCCGGACCGGCTGGATGACGACCTCGCTCACCGCCGTGGGACGGGCCGCTCTCTCCTGCTACGTGCTGCAGAACGTCGTCGCGTCGGCGCTCTGCTACGGCTGGGGCCTCGGGCTCGCCGCCCGGCTGGGCGAGGCGAGGGTACCGGGGACGGTGGCGGCGTACCTCGCGGTGGCGGCGGTCGTCGTGCTCG